>JAJEAZ010000158.1 GCA_022824105.1 Alphaproteobacteria bacterium | reverse complement strand
ATGGCGCCCTCCCACGAGCTCCGGCAGCAGATCAACGGGCATATCCGCGAGCGTCTCGCCCGCGAGGGGCGCATCCACGGGCCCTCGATGCAGGCCGAGCGGCTGGTCTCGAAGGGCTACACCAACGCGGAGAAGTCGCTGGCGGGCAACTACGGCGTCGGCGACGTGGTGGCGTTCCACCGCCCCTACAAGCGGATCGGCGTCGAAAAGGGTGACGAGCGCCACGTCGCGGGTGTCGATTACAAGGCGGGCGCCGTGATGCTCGACGATGGCAAGGGCGGCAAGGTCGCCTGGAAGCCGGAGGAGATCGGCGGGCGGCGGGGCGGCAGCGAGGTCTACCGGGCCGAGGAGATCGAGCTCCGTGCGGGCGACCGCATCCGCTGGACGCGCAACGACGCGGGCCTCGGGCTGGTCAACAGCCGCACGGCCGACGTGGTCGCGGTGAAGGACGGCCGGGTGACGTTCCGCCTGGAGGACGGCAAGACGCTCGAACTCGGGGGGAACGACCCGCAACTGCGCCATCTCGATCACGCCTGGGCCTCCACCGTGCATGCGTTCCAGGGCCGCACGGTCGACAACGTCATCGCGGCCATGGAGGCGAGGCACCCCCATCTCACCACGCAGAAGAGCTTCTATGTCGAGATCAGCCGCGCCCGCGACCGGGCCGAGCTGGTGACTGACGACGCGGCCGACCTCCGCGCCCAGCTCCAGGCCGCCACCGGCGAGCGCATCGCGGCGCTCGAAGGCATCGGCGAAATGAAGCGCGAGGCGCCGGACAAGGCGGCCGAGGCCGCGAAGACACCGGAGTCCGGTGTCGAACGCGGCCCTGGCGAAAGCGTCGGCAAGGATCGGGAGAGCCCGAAGGCGCCCGCGAAGGACATGGAACCGCTGGTCCGCGACCGCGGCAAGGGAGGCATGGACCTCGGATTGTGACGATGCCGGCATGTGCGGGCCGTCTCGCGGGACGGTCGCGCAGGCCTGCCGAGGCTCGGCCGGGGCGCCGTGAAGGGGCGAAGCGATGAGCGAAGACGGACGGAACGAAGCGGCGGCAGCCGTAAATGCTGCCGACAGAACCGAGGATGTCCGCAAGACGCGGGGCATCCGCTTCTCGGAATCGGAGTGGGAAGAGGTGAAACGCGCCGCCGCCGCCCACGAAAAGCCGGCTGCCGAGTTCGTCCGCGAGCGGATCCTCGCGTTCGCGCGGGCGCCGGAGAGCGGCGAACGGGGCCCGGTTGCGGGCTCGATGGCGCCGCTGATCGAGCGGATGTTTCGCTACACCTGGTTCCTGGCGACGGAAAGGCGCGAGGCGATGCTCCGCGAAGGGCGCGGGGACGAGCTGGACGCGCTGGTCGCGGAGGCCCGCGCCTTCCAGGAATCGCTCCGTCGGGACGCCGTCGACTGAGCCGGCCCGGGGGATACAGGAGACGTAGCGTAGCATCACTCGGCCATATCCCGGCGAATGGAATTCATTGCGGGTTCAGTTGGAAATCGGGAAAGTCTGACAACCGGATCGTTTCACGAGACCCATTCGGATCAGCAGCGACTTCCGCCGCCCGCCGTATGATCGCCTTCACGGCCTCTTCGAGGAATTGTCTCTCCTGCGCACTCAGATCCTGATCGATACCTTCCGCCTTTCTGGCTTCGGTGCCGCCCTTGTTCGCACAGAGCCGACCAATCTCGCCGAGCACCTTGGATTCAATACCGTACTTTTTTGCTGCCCCCTTGCGGCGGCTCTTCTCGCCCGAAACGGAATCGTACAGGATCGTCAGGCAGAAGTTTGCCATGCTCGTTAGGTGTTCGCGGCGCGCACGGTATCCCACATATCGGTCGAACATGAGCTCGACGCCGCGGCTGAATTCCATCTTGCCGGATGGCGGCCGCGGATATTCGCCTCTCGAAACGTGAATGGTCGGCTGGCCCAAGGAAACGCTGACGTGAATAGGCTTCGGATTCGCATACACAGCCCCGGGCGCCGGATCGCGATCCTCGATTTCGGCCCCGTCGAACACCAGCTTGAACTCGTTCGGGCCGTTCTGGAGCGCTGCAAGGTGCTCCCAGGCGCGGATGTAGCCTTCGACGACTTCAAGCGCTTCTGACTTGGTTGCGCAATGCCTCTTCATGGCGAAGCGAACATTGTTGCTCTCGACATGGATTTCGAAGGCGTCTTCGCTGCGATCGAGCGGGCTTGCCCCGTCATAGTCGACCGACGAGTGATGCTGGATCCTGTAGTTCAGTGCGACGACGTGGGGGTCATTCACGTTTCATTTCCCGATCGATGCTTGAAGGTCATGTTGCGGGAGGAGACGGGTCAGCGCCCGCTGCCGCAATCACCATTTCGTTCCAATCCGCCGGCGCCCCCTCCCTCAAGAGCTTGCCGAGCGAGCGGCGGGCGATATCGAAGCCCCTACCGAATGCCGCTTCCCGTTTCTTTTCCGACCATCGTTTCTTCCTGGCGTTGTGAACAATGGCCGATCGGGCCTCGTAGAACCTTCCCACGTCCCTGAATACCTGAGTACGGCCCGCCGTATCCGATTCCAGGAAACAGGCGGCTCTCGTCTTCAACTTGAAGACGATTTCCCCTTGATCCAGCTCGTACATTCGCTCCAGCGCCATCGCCACATCGAGAATTCGGTCTTCGACAGCAAATCGCCCGCTACGGGCAGCCGCCTCGGCGAGGCGCGCGACGATCGGTTCATATCTCCGGAAACGTGCGCCGTTCCGCTGCCGGAACAGGATCCGGGCTTCGTCCAGCGCGGTCGCGCAGGGTTGGCGGGATACACTCGATCTGTCGAAGGACTGGGCGGATCGGCCAAACGTATAGCAGGCATGATGGCGCGGTTGCCCCAGAAGTCTGCAAGCCACCCGATCGACGCAATAGTGCATCGTCACCAGGCATACGACGTGCGCCGCGTGCGTGATCGCCAGCAGTTCGACAAGCCTCTCTCCGTCCTCCCTGAACGAACCGCCCCAGTCCAGGTCCAGGCAGATTTCATCGTCCGAGGGGCGGAACGCCGGTTTCCATTCGAAGGGCTTCACGATTGCGCCCACCGGCTCCCAGGGTTGGGGTGCGGTCAAATTCGGCGCGAAGGGCCGTAGAAGAGTTTCGTCCACATACTCCCGAACCTTCTCGAACGGCACGATCCTCATGTCTTCCGCAATCGCGATTTCCTCCTTGAATCGTAGGCCGTGGAACAGGACGACATGGATTCCCGTGCTCAGGTCGACGGTATCGTGCGCCCCGTTCGGACCGAGAAGCTCCCTCAGCTCGTGACAGGCAACCCGGAATCCGTCCTCCGGCAGTTCCCTTGCACGTGTCGTCAGGCCGACCAGTATGTGCAGCAGGTCCGTCTCTTCCGCCTTGTCCGCAATCACAACCACGAATTTCCGGGCGCTGCACGAACTGTCCGCGACAGGCGCCAATGCCGGATGCTCTGCGAGGATGTCGAGCGCATTCATCAGCGCGGAGCGGAGGCGGACGAAGCGCTCGTCTTGCTCGCTCTTCTTTCGGAAGCACGCGCCATGGTAAAGGGCGAGCAAAGCATCCCCGTAGTGACGGACCATCACCACCGCTCCGCTCGACGATTCAGGCGCGCGGTAGTGCGCGGCGTGCTCACCGAGGCTGTCCGGAAAGCACTCATGTACCTCCGCGAGGCAAACCAGCGCCTGCGCGAGCCGATCGGACCAGCGGCCTGGATCGAATTTGCCGAGCGTCACTGTCGTGTTCCCGATGCCGTCATGGCGACGTGCCTAACGCCGTTGGCGCCGCGGCGCCACCTCTTCTGCTTCGGGCCCTGATGTCTCGAAGCGACTTGACGTTGCCTTGCCCGACGGAGGACGCATCGGTCGGACCACGATACTGCCCATGCTATGTGGTGCCGGGCGGTACTCTTCCGCATGATAAGGCCCCGTCCGAGTTCGTGCGCGAGCCGTTTCTGCGCTCGCGGAGAAGCCTCAGAGCGAGGTATCGGACGCGCTTGCCCGGTCTCGATGGCGCCGCTGATCGAGCGGATGTTTCGCTGCACCTGGTTCCTGGCGACCGAACGGCGCGAGGCAATGCTCCGCGAAGGGCGCCACGACGAGCTGGACGCGCTGGTCGCGGAGGCCCGCGCCTTCCAGGAATCGCTTCGCGGGGACGCCGCCGACTGAGCCGGGCGGGCGCCCGTGCCGGCGCATTCGGTCCAGCCGCAACCGGAAACCTGGCGCATGGCGGGCGTGTATCGGTCGGTGTTTGAAGCGTGTTTCAGCGTGTATCGGTCCGTGTATCGGTGGACGCAGGCGACGCCTGAGGGCGCCCCGGTCATGACATTCCGCGTGTATCGCACCGATACACGCTCGATCCAACAACAGCGAGGCGCCCACAGGCGCCGGGAGGCGGACGTGGCGCACGCAGGGCGCCGCAAAAGCGCGCAAGCGCACACCCGCAGCCCGCTGCGTCGGGTGTGAGACCCGAGCCCGGCCCGGGCCGGTCAATGCCTGATTCGTGCTGAACGGGGGATCGGGAAATCGACGCCGGGGAACCCGGCGGAGGGGAGCCGCGCGGCGATTGAGCGGACGGCCCGGCCGGCATGAGCGAGGGCAGCGGTGCGAAGCACCGTGCCGAGCGGGCCGGCGGCAGCGGCGGCACTCGTGCGGACAGTGCTGCACGGCGCAGTGCGGAGCACGGTGAACGGCGAAGCCGTCACCGGCGACGCACGGAGTGCGGCGGCGGCGAGCCGGGCCGATGCCCGCAGCCGGGGCAGCCGGCCAGGGCGAGCGAGGCGAGCCGCCGGGCAAGCGGAGCGCGCAGCGACCGCAGGGAGCGGAGGCGCGAGGGATAGGAGCGGTTATCGCAGGGAGCGCCAGCGACCGGAGATTTGAGCGGATAGCCCGGTCGCGAAGCGACGCGCCCAAATCCACCGTGCGAACCGCCGCACCGTCAAGGAAGGAACGGATGGGTCCGGATGCGCTCGGCGCAAACCTCGCGGAGGCGATCACGATCATGCACGCGGCACCAGCCCCTGGGATCGTCCTCGAGGTGTACGATGTACAGCACGGCGCCCTCGCGAAGGACATCGGGTTGGCGGCACACCTCCCCGACATGCTCGTTGTCGGCATAAATGCGTGCTTCGTCCTTGCCGACGCGCTTGAACGTGACATGACACATGGCAGCCTCCATCGGGTCCGGATATCGACGCCCCGCTACCGGCTGGGCTCCGGCTCCCGCAGGTGCGCACGGACCGGGCGGGCGACGCGCGGCGCGCACAGCGCGCATGCGAGGCCGGCCCGGACTCCGGGTCCATGGCAGAAAAAACGGGCGACCGCCGAAACGGCCGCCCGAGTTGGGAGGGAGGATGGAAGACTGGGCTCAGAACGGGATGGGATCCGACCCGAGATCGTCCGCCTGCGCCGGGGCGCCGCCGGCCGGCATCGCCTCGCCATTCGCCGGATCGGCCTGGGCCGCCGCGCCGTTGCCGTTCGGCTTATCGTAGAACTGGACCCGGTTGCCCGGCACGACGATGATCTCGGTCGAGAAGCGGTCCGAGTCCTCGCCGTCCTTGCGCCACTTGCGGGTCTGCATCTTGCCCTCGACGTGGATCAGCCGGCCCTTCGTCGCGTGCTTCTGGAGCATGTCGATCAGGCCGGGCTGGAAGGTGACGACGCGGTGCCACTCGGTCCGGTCGACCTTCTGGCCCGACTTGTCGAAATAGGACTCGTCGGTCGCGATGCTCAGATTGGCGACGCGCCCGCCCGAGGCGAGGTGGTTCACGGTGACGTCGGCGCCCAACCGGCCGACCAGCTCAGCGTGGTTCTTTCCGAATGCCATAGCGATGTTCCTTCAGGTTCGCGTTGATGACGATGGTTCCGAGCGACCGGAGGCCGGGACACCCTCCCGAACCCCCGTCCGCTCACCTTCTCCAAGCCCTCCTCCACCTCCGTCAGGCCGGGGGAAGCGATGACGCCGGGTCCCAGGGCGCCGCCGCCTCGCCGAGGCCCGCCGCCGCCGGTTCCGGGGCGAGGCGGGCGAAGCTGTGTTCGGGATAGACCGCCGGGCGCTCCGGACAGCGCATCGCGCGCGCGTCCTCGATCGCCTCGCGCACGGCGGCCGGGTCGATGCCCAGCTCGGCCAGCAGGGTGCCGGCGGGAAGGTCGGGGGAATGGTCGGACTGGAGCATGGGCGGGTCTCCTCTGCCGCTGCCCGGCCCGGCATCGAGGCGACCGGACTCCCTCCGGCCGCCCTGCCGGACACGCCCCCGCGAAAGCTCTCCTCCAGCTCCCGGCCGGACGCCCCGCGACAGACCGGCGGCGAGGGGCACGGCGGCGCGGCGGTCAGTGGATGGCGGTGCTGCCCGCCCCGGCGGCGCGCAGGCAGCGCGCGGCCAGCGCCGTCCAGGCGGCGCGGTCGAGGCCGAGGCGGCGGTTGAGCCGATCGCACAGCCCGAAACCGTCCTCGGCGGTGAGGCAGACCAGCGCGGTCGGAACGGCGAAGGCGAGGCCCTCGACGAAGAGTCGGATCTGCGGCGGCTCGCCGTGCTGATCGCTCACGGGTGCGAAGCAATAGGTGGGCTCGTCGGGAATGCAGGCGGTCATGGACGGATGCTCCTTCGGTTGGACCGGACCGGCGGACGACGGGCCGGCGATATGTATGGACGGCGGCGGTCGGCGGGCCGGCAGCGCAGCAGGAGAGCCCCGCCGCCGCTCCCGGTCACCAGGGCGGCGCGGTGTAGGAACTCATGGGGCTGGCGTCGGCGATCACCTCGACCTCGTTGCGCGAGAGCTTTGCGAAGGCGAGGCAGGCCGCGACCTCCATCTCGCTGTCATAGGTGCCGAGCTCCTCGCCGGTGGCGATCTCGATCACGGTCCAGCTCGGGTCCCAGAGCGGGATGCCGCGGAACGCCCCCGAGGCCTCGCGGTGCTTGCGCGAACAGGGCTCGCAGCGCGCCGCCCCCGGCGACGGCGCTCCGCAGCCGACGCAACGGCCCCTGGCGCGCCGGTCGGCATAGCGCCGGCGCCGCTCGGCATATTCCGCCTCGCGGTCGCGGCGCTCATTCTTGGCGACGGCGCAGGGCGCGCAGTAAGCCGCGCCGTCGAATACCGGGGTCTTGCACTTGACGCAGACTCCGGCAGCCCTGCGGGCTTGGTAGCGGTCGCGGGCGGCGTCGCAGCAGGCCTTGCACTCGGCCGCTCCGTTGGCGGGCTTCCCGCAGGTGGTGCAATCGCCCCTGGCGCGTCGCTCGGCGTAGCGCCGGCGGTCGGCCTCCCGCCTGGCTTCCGGATCGCGCTTCCGCCGCCGGTACCGGGTCTTGGCGCAGGGGTCGCAATAGGCCTTTCCGCCGGGCGCGGGTGTCGCGCATTTGACGCAGAGGCCGGCGGCGCGGCGTTCGGCATGCCGCACCCGTTTCGCGGCCCGCCGGTTCTCCCGGCACGGCGCGCACATCGACCGGCCCTCCGCGGGCGGGGCATGGCCGCAGCGGATACAGAGGTCGGCGGCCCGGCGGGCTTCGGCGCGCCGGCGGCTGCGCTTCCGGTCGGCCCGTCGCTTGGCTTCAGGATCGCGGCCGCCATAGGGAATGCCCTCGGCCTTCAGTCTGGCGTGGCGGTTCCGGTCCCGGGCGCGGCGCTTCTCGGCGCAGGGCTCGCAGGTCGTGCGATCCGGGCGCGCCTCGGCGGTGCCGCAGTGGGTGCAGATGCCGGCGGCCTTCCTCTCGATGTGCAGCCGGCGGCCGCGCTCGCGTTCGTACAGTTTTGCCTGCTCCGGATCCCTTCTCGGTTTGCCCTCGGCGCGAAGCCGGGCGTTGCGGGCGCGATCCGCGGCGTTGCGCTTCTCCGCGCAGGGCGCGCAGAGCGTGCGCTCGGGTTCGGGCTCGGTCTTGCCGCATCCGAGGCAGAGGCCCGCGGCGCGGCGGGTTTCGGTACGTCGGCGGTAGCGCTCCAGGTCGCGCTGCCGCCGCTTCGCGATATCGCGGTACGCCATGACGTTCTCCTTCCTGCCAATCCGGAAACGGACGGAAGGACGCCCGGTCGGCACCGGGCCGGCAGGACGTCCAGGAAGGGGGCCGTCAGCCCTTCTGGCGGCGGTCGCAGAACAGGGAGGTCGAAACGGAACCCCAGTACTGGACCCCGCCGCGGGTCTTGAGGCCGGTGCAGACGATGATCTCGTTGGGGGCGGGCCGCATCTCCTTCACCGCCTTGAGCGTCGCGGTGACCGCCTTCGCCGCGCGGCGCCTGCCGCCCTTCGGCGCCGGGTCGGAGCAGCGGCGGATGTTGCCGTCGGCGAGGGCCCGGAACTTCTCGACCACATAGCGGTCGTCGGCCAGGCCGGGGCCGAAGAAATGGGTGAGGAACGTCGCCGCCGTGTTGCCGGGCAATGCGATTGCTGCGCTCATGAAGCCGTCTCCATCGTGCCGTGGTGGGAACGGCGGCGGATGCCCTCCCCCGGACATCCAACCGCCGCCCTGCTCACGGCCAAGCTCTCCCTCTCGGCGGCGCAGGGCGCGGTGGGGGACGACGGCGTAATCGTCCCGACAGGCCGGTACGACGAGGAATCGGGCAGCGGTACCGGCGACGGCGGAGAGCGGGCCGCGACAGGACAGGCCGCCCAGGTTCGCGACTACGCCAGCGATCGGATGCGGCGTCATGGACGCCGCTGGAAAGCGCGGGGTATCGTGGCGCGTGACGCCGGTGGCTCCGCCGCCGCCGGCGGTCCTCAACTGGAGAGTGCCGATGCCCTCATCGCAGCCAGTGCCGGAAATCGCCGACGAGGTGCCCTGGTCGGACGGCATCACCGAATACGACAATCGGCTTCACGATACCTACCTCCAGCTTCTCGACGCCGACAATGACGGTATTGGCAAGGACGAGATGGCCCGGCGCATTCTCGGCATTGAGCCCGAGAAGGAGCCGGAGCGCGCCCGCAAGGTCGTCGCCAGTCACCTGGCGCGCGCTCGCTGGATGAGCAGGGTCGGCTACCGCTACCTCGCCGCTGGCCAGTACCCCGGCGCCGAGCGGGGCCAGGCCAGTCAGTTGGACCTCCTCCGGCAGCTCGGAATCATGACAACGCCGCCCGAAGGCGGTAGCGGACGCTGACAGGCGGGCTTGTTGGCCGGCTCGTCCATAGCCGGCATGCGCGGCGGGGAGGCGCCATCGGGGACCGGCCGGCCCCAACGGCCCATTGACGAAACAGACGGTATAGACCAATATGGGAGCGAGGCTTCCTTGCCTTGGAGGACTGTCATGGCCCGGGCCGGCGGAGAGAAGATGCGCGAGCTGGAAGGCGTGCTGCATGAGGCGGCAGGCCGGCTGAGCCCGGCGCATGTGGCGGCGCTGGTCGCCCATCCCGACGCCGTGCGCTCGGCGCTGGCAGTGGCGGCCGACGTTCTGACGCCGGACGACGCGCGGTGGCCGGAGATCGAAACGATTGCGGGCGCCGAACCTGTCCAGGTGGGAGCTGAAGAGGCCGCCGGACGACTGGCGGGGCGCACGCGCGAGAGCGCGCCCGAGACGCTGCTGACCTCCGAGGAACTGGCGGCGCGGGTCGGGCTCAAGACGCGCCAGTCGGTCCACGATTGGCTCAAGAAGGGCCGGATCGTGGGCTGGCGGGGCGCGAGGCGCGGCCATGTCTTCCCGGCGGGGCAGCTCGATGAACGCGGCAGGCCGTTCGACGGTCTCGGCCGGGTGGCGGGGCTGTTCGGCGACGGCTATGCCGCCTGGGTCTGGCTCACGACGGAACTGTCCACGCTCGACGGGGCGAAGCCGCTGACGCTGCTGGCCGCAGGCGAGATCGACCGCGTGGCGAAGGCCGCGGAGGGAGACCGGCAAGGCGACTTTGGGTGACCGGGGGCTACGACCCGGACCGCCTGCGCTCGCGGCTGCGCAGCGTCCGTCTCGGTCACGTCTTCCGTGTAGTCCACCGCGACCGGCGCGAGACCCCGCTGGGGGCGGTGCCGGCGCCGAGCCGGTTCAGCGATCCCCAAGAGCGCTATGCGGTGCTGTATGCGTCGGACACGGTACGCTGCGCATTCTGGGAAACCCTGGCGCGTAACCGCTTCGCCCGCCGCCGCCGGCGCGAACTTCCGCGAAGCGAGGTTGAGGCCCGGCTGGTGGTGTCGATCGGCTCCACCGGACCGCTCGCCCTGATCGACCTGCGCGGCGACGGGCCGGTGCGCATCGGCGCGCCGAGTGCGGTGGCGCACGACGGCAACCATGCGGCGGGCCGGGCCCTGTCGACGGCCGTCCATGCCGGCGTGGCGGAGGCGGACGGATTTCTGTTCACGTCCCGGTTTACCGGCGATGCCTGCGTGGCCGTGTTCGACCGGGCCTTCGGAAAGCTGAGGGTACTCGGCGACGCCGAGTTGATCCGCCATGTCGAGTTCCTCGACGCCCTCGACGATTACGATATTGTGCTGACGGAACCGCCGGGGTAGCGGAGAACGGCATCGCAAGCGGCGATAGCCGGAATCACGCGATTCCGGAAAATGGTGGGGGTAGCGCAGGAGGCGGCGCATGCGCCGTCTGAATCTAGAGTGACTCCGGTCACTATTTGCTTCCGGATTTTATGCCGGAAAAATAAATTCAATGAATACAGCGGGTTAGATGAGTATGCCGCACAAGAATGGCGGAGATCGTGAAGGCGGACGTCCTCCAGCCTCGCCTCTTCCCGCACCCTGTGCCAGAACAGGTCGAGCCAGCTCTGGCTGCAATGCCCGCCCTTCCGGGGCGACGGAAACATCCAGAGGCCGGTCCGGTCCAGGGTGTCGAGGATGTCCCGGGCCGGGTCGGACAGCCAGACCGTCCGGGGACCCGTCTTCGAGTCGCGGAGGAACAGATGGCCCTCGCGGTAGTCGGACCGGCGCAGCGTGTGGATTTCTCCCTTGCGGCAACCGGTGAGAAGAAGAAGACGGATGACGGCGACCTGCCCGGGGTATTCGTCGGCATGCGCCGAAAGCCCGGCGGACAGCCGGCGCAACTCCTCGTCCGACAGGAACCGCTCCCTCCCCTTCCGGCGGTAGCGCCGGATACCGCGGCATGGGTTGGATCCCTCGGGCCGGAGCCCCATCCGTTCGGCCTCCCGCATGATGACCGAGAGGACGGGCATCGACCGGTCGGCGGTGACCGGGATTGCATGCAGCGAGGCGAACCAGCTCCTGACGTCCCGGCCGTCGATCTCCGCGATCGGGCGGCCGGCGAAGCGGGGCAGGATCTGGTTGCGCAGATACTTTCCGTTCACATACAGCGTGCTCGCCTTCAAGCGCCGCTCGTACTGCCGGAACACGGTCCCGGCGACGGCCTCGAACAGCGTCTCCTCGGGACGGGCCGGCGCGGCCTCGCCGCGGCGGATCGCCGCCAGCATCCCGCCCGCGCGCGAGCGCGCCTCGTCGATGCCGATCGCATCGAAGTCGCCGACGATCTTCCAGACGCGGCTTCCCCTGTGCTGGCAATGGACGAAGAAGCGTTTGCCGCCCGAGGGCGTCACCCGGACGCCGAAGGCCTTGAGTTTCCCGTCGCGAACGTCGTATGAGGTCTTGCGTGGTTTGAGCGCCCCGATTCGGGCGTCGGTGAGGTTGGTTCCGGTCATCGGCTTCTCCCGGTTGCGGTTGCACCGGGGAATGAACGGTGGTTGGTTCCGTCCCCCGGTTGCACGGTCCAGGGAGAGAAAAACGACCTTTTGTCAGATAGTTAGCACCAGAGGTGCGCCCACAGGTGTCTCGCCTTGATAGGCCTCGGCTGGCGTCCTTCCTTGCAGCGCCGAGTGCGGACTCTGGGCGTCGTAGAATCCGATCCAGTCGCCGATGACCCGCCAGGCAGTGAAGCCGTCGGCGATGTCGTGTAGGCAGACCGCCTCGCATTTAAGCGAGCGCCATAGCCGCTCGATGAAGATGTTGTCCATGCACCCGCCGCGGTCGTTCATCGAGATGCGGATGCCGGCCTCCCACACGCGGCCGGTGAAGGCCATGCCGGTAAACTGTCTGCCCTAGTCGGTGTTGAAAGTCTCCGGCGCGCCATGTCGAGCCAGGGCCTCCTCCAGCGCGTCTGTACAGAAACCCGTGTCCAGCGTGTTCGACAGCCGCCAGGCCAGGACGTACCGGCTCGCACAGTCCATGTTCGCCACCAGGAAAAAGAAGGCGCGCTGCACAGAGATGCAGGTGATGTCGGCGCATCAGACGTGGTTCGCACGCTCGATTCCCAAGCCCTTAAACAGATAGGGCCACCCCCGGTGCTCGAGGGTGCGGATCGCTGGTCCACGGCGCCCGGTAGACCGCCTGGAGGCCCAGAAGGCGCATCAGGCGAGCGGCCGGACTGTGGCGGCGCCCGATCCGCACCTCCACGCGGCGCAGATGTCGAGCCATCTGCCGGGTGCCGTAGAACGGATACTTCAGGAACATCTCGTCGATCCGACGCATCAGCGCCAGCGTCTCCGCGTTTTCCCCTTTCGGCTCGTAGTAAAGCGACGACCGCCCGATCGACAGCAGCCGGCATTGCCGGCTCAGGCTCAGGGACGGGTGGTCGCGCTTTACCATCGCGCGCCGCTCCGGCCGGCTCATCGACCGGGCCCGCGCAACAAAAGATCCCGCTCCACGATCAGTCCCCCGATCTTGGCAAGAAGATCGCGCACCTCGCTCTCACGATCCCGGTTCCGCCGTTCGGCGCCCTTTGAGAATACCTCCGCCAGACCCTCGACCGCCTGACGCTTCCACTTGCCCTCCGCCTGTCTCGAGCAGGACCTCTTCCACGTAGTCGGCATCCGAATCAAACCCAGCTAACACTGAACCGCACGCCGGGTCGGTTGCCGCAACGCCGCGATAACAACCGGCAGCCCCGCCGCGAGCCCGCGATCCGAAAAGACACGCAAGACTGCCCGACAGCCCACCCTGAGATTCATCTTCCGCCGCAAAACGCCATCAATGGTTGAAATCTCACCCATTCACGAAATATCTGGATCTAGGGTAAGAGCGCCGCCATGGCCGTTACGGCACTAGTAATTTTGCCAACAAGATCGGCAAGCTCGCCTATCGCCTTGGCATGCTTCTTCAGCTTGTCCGCGTCTTCGAGCACTTCCTTCGATGCATCTGTCAACTCGTTGATGGCACTAGACGTCGCAGCTGCCTTGTTGATCTCTCTGAACTTCATTTCCGAGATTTGCCGCTCGGCCTCGATCAAGGTCTGCAGTTCATTGAAGAACAGGTCCTGAACTGCGGGGGGATTGGAATCGTTCTGCCATCCGACCACCGCTGCGGCCATTGGTGTTGCCAGAGACATCTCAACCCGGTTGCGGGAGTTTCTGATCTTTCGTGCATCGCTGCTGGAAAAAGGCATTTCACATCCTCATTTCTTTTTCTCAATTGCTTGGATGAACGCATCGACGCTCTGTTTCAGCTCTTGGATCAAAGACAAAAGCGCCAAGACGTCCTTTTCGCCAAAACTAGCCCCTTCGCCCTTGGCCAGTTTCTCGTGGGCCGCAATTGCCGCCTCGAACGGGTTAAGCTTCGAGGCATGTAACGTGGACATGTAGGAGGCATACTTGGTCCTGAGTTTATCCTGCAGGCTGCGGATGACTTTGGCTGATTTTCGCGCACGCACCGCGTCTACAAGGCCTTTACGAGCTTCCGTGAGCGCATTGAGTCTCGCTAGATTCTTAGCTTTCTGACCTTCATCGTATGCTTCCGCGAGGAAGCGCCCGCCCTCAATGATCAGCGGGTGGTACTTGGCAGTCCATCTCTTGATGGCAGAAGTTTTCCGCGTCAGTTCGTATCCCTTCCCGGCGGTGACGACGATATTGGCCGCCGCTGATGCACTTCCTTTAAACTCGGCGACCTTTCCTTTCACATGCGCAGCTTTCTCGACTGCTTCGGCAAGTGAGAAACCATTATCCACCAATTTGGCAACACTCTTTCCGAATTCCTCGCTATTGTTGGCGTCGACAAATGAGATAACCGCGCCAAAATACTTATTCCAGCGGACGGCAAGCAGCCTGATTGCGGGTTCGACGCCCTTCGGCTCGAAAAGTCGACCATTCACAATGAGGCGGCATGTTTCCGCGATATCCGGCGCATCATTCTGTTGAATGCACTCACTGATTTTAGGAACAATTGCTTTCGTAGCAGCTTCCTTAAAGTATTCCTCGGCCCGCACGTCATCTCTCGCCTGAGATTCTGACTTCAAGATTTCTCCAGCTTTTGCTGCTGATTCGGCGACTGAGCGCGCCTGTTGAATATAGGCGTCCGATGTACATGCGCTGACTATGCAAACCGCAAACAAGGTCCCCAGATGCCTTGCAATATGGAGACGCCGAGGCTTTCTGCAATTCTCACACATCACTGGATTATTCCGTTTTAGAAGGTACCCAATCTGCCTGGAGTAGGAAGTGATAAATCGAATGGCCATTTCACTGCGGTTCATCATGAAAACCCCGCTCTTTGCAGAAGCCTCAATTAAGCACAGTATCTATTGGCGTATCGCAATGTGCGATGTCTCAATTCTCGATCCAATCGCAAATGACCCGTTTCTGCCCTATTCTACCGTCCACCCAACACCGATTCCTGTTTGGTCGCCCTAACCCATTGCCTCGCCTAAATTCATGACCTCACTCGGCGAAAATCCCGGCGCCACCCGCTGCCGCATGTTCTAGAATTGAAGTTGACACTCGACCCAGTTCGCTTCGCCGACCCGGCGATCATGGTCGACCAAAGCCCTATCCTGATCGAACCTGGAATCCGAGGGTCGAGTTCGTCTCCGCTATGGAAGCAGGCAACATCGCCGCGCTTGAGGTGATCGCAGGAAATTTGAAGACCCTCGGTCTCTATCAGGCGCGAGCCTCGCCGATAACGGGGTCGAGGTCAACATCTTCGAGCATCCGCTCAGCCCCAAGCAGCCGCGCATGTACGGCGCCTATGCAGGCGCCTTCAAGGTGACCGGCATCGTCCAGGGCGACGACACATTGACGCTACGACCGACACACCAAACGGGACCAGCCCAAGAAGAACATCTGGCTCCGGCCCCTCCGAAAGGACTCGCGGGGAACTCTCAATTGGTGACATCATGCCCCTCAGTCATCGCGTGACCGAACGAAGACCAAGGATTCGACTCGAAATTCGCCATCGCCTGCCAGCCCCGACCACTGCATGTCCCACAATTGAAAATATCTGCATTCGATTTGATGACCGATCCTGGAATTTGGTTCCCATGTCATTGAATAAAGGACAAATTATTCAATTATTTTAGATAGTTAAGAGATCTCGCCACAAATTTCTCCGGCTTTCGGCCGGGGCGGAGTGGAGAAACCCGATCAGCGCTCTATCGACGCCACAGGGCTGTGCCTCCGGCCGGCCTCCGTCGCCAGCCGGATTTCTCCGCTACGCGGCTGACGCCGCTCCGGTCGAAATGACGGGAGGGGATGCGGCTTGCTACAGTGGACATGACAAATCCTGACATTTCATGACACATCCGGCACTCCTTCTTTATCACCCCGGACGGAGCGGAGCGACGGTCCCCATCGGGGTCCAGAACCAACCGCGAAGATCGTTCGGGTCGGCTCTGGACGCCGGATCAAGTCCGGCGAGACATTGTGGTGTTGCGTTCAGTGCACGTCCGAAGCTCTATGACGTTTCATGACATTTCATGACACATCCAAGGAGTGGCCCCTGGGCTCGGACTTTCATCGGGACTTTCATCGGGACGGAACGATGACGCTCATCCCGCGGGTAAAGCCCGCCCTCCCTCTCGCTCTACTCCTTGCGGGCGCCCTGCTCGCCGGCTGCTCGAAGAACCCCGTCACCGGCAAGAAGGAGTTCGCGCCCTATTCGACGCGGGACGAGATCGACCTCGGCAAGCAGCATTACCGGCCGCTGCTGCAGGCCCAGGGCGGGCGCTTCAAGACCGATCCGCGGCTTGCCGCCTATGTCCGGCAGGTCGGCCGGCGCGTCGCGAAGGTCAGCGACCGCACGAAGCTGCCCTACGAGTTCGTCGTCATCAACAACGGCGTGCCGAACGCCTGGGCCCTGCCCGGCGGCAAGATCGCCGTCAACCGCGGCCTGCTGCTGGAAATGGAGAACGAGGCCGAGCTCGCCGCCGTGCTGTCCCACGAGGTCGTCCACGCCGCGGCGCGCCACGGCGGCCAGGCGCTGACCCGCAACCTGCTGTTCGGCGCCGCGCAGATCGCCATCGCGCTGGCCGGCCGCGATTCGCGCAATATCAACTACATCCTCGGCGGCACCGGCCTCGCCTTCCAGCTCGTCAACCGGAGCTACAGCCGCGGCGCCGAGCGCGAGGCCGATTTCTACGGCATGAAATACATGCACAAGGCGGGCTACGACACGCGCGCCGCGGTCACCCTCCAGCAGAAGTTCCTGGCGCTCAGCAAGGGGCGGCGGCAGGACTGGCTGACCGGCCTGTTCGCGACCCATCCGCCGTCGAAGGAGCGGGTGAAGAACAACCGCAAGGCGCTCGGGAAATACCCGCCGGGCGGCGATTTCGGCCGCAAGCGCTACGACCGGGCGCTGGCCTGGCTGCGCGCGCGCCGCAAGGCCTATGCGACGGCGGACAGGGCGCGCCGGGTCATGACGTCGGCGCCGGCGCGCGCGCTGCCCCTGATCGAGACGGCGATCGCCCGCGTGCCGCAGGAGGCGCAGTTCCGCGGCCTCAAAGGCCAGATCCTCGCCCGCATGGGCCGCTACGAGGCGGCGGTCGCGGCCTACGACAACGCGATCCGGCGCGATTCGGAGTTCTACGAGCACTATCTCGGGCGCGGCCTGGCCCGTTCCGCGCTGGGCCGGCGGGGGTCGGCGCGCGCCGACCTCTCGCGCAGCTACAGTCTTCTGCCGACGTCGCTGGCCGGCTACTCCCTGGGCAGCATCGCCATCGCCCAGGGCGACAGCAGCCGCGCCAAGACCCTGTTCGCCGCCGCGGCCAACGCCAGGGGCGATGTCGGCGAGGCGGCGCGGGCGCGCTACGCCGTGCTGGACATCGCGGAAAACCCCGGCCGCTACGTCACGGCGCGGCCGGTGTTCCGGTTCCGGCGGCTCCTTGTGCGCGTGTCGAACCGGACCGGCTACCGCCTTACCGGCATTACGGTCAGCCTCAGCGGCCGCGTCGGCAACCGGCCGATCTGGAACCGGCTGCACCTGCCCAGCCTGGGCGCCCGCGGCTCGTTCGAGCTCGATGCCGGCGTCATCGTCGGCCCGAAGGAAGCGGCCAAGGCCGAGGCCCGGGTCGTCCGCGCCCGCATTCCGGACGACGTGCGGGAATTACGGCGCTATTATCCGTAGCCAGATTATCCGTAGACTGTACTGCGGCGGCCCCGGTCGCCGCCGGGCGGCGGCAAGCGCGAGGCAGCACATGACGGATTCCGGCACGGCGCGACGAACCGGCGAAGCCGCCGCCCTGCGGGGCGGGCAGTCGCGGATCCGGCAGTCCGGGCGTGCCTGACGGCGCCGAAACCTTCGCCGTCCGCACCGTCGATGCGGTCGCGCGGATCGACCGGGCGGTGTGGGACCGCTGCGCCGGGACGGACAACCCCTTCCTCTCCTGGGAGTTCCTGAACGCGCTGGAGGAGAGCGGCTCGGTCGGGGCCGAGGCCGGCTGGCTGCCGCAGCACGCCGTCCTGGAGGACCGGGCCGGGACGGTGCTCGCCGTCGCGCCGATGTATCTGAAAAACCACTCCCAGGGCGAATACGTCTTCGACTGGGGCTGGGCCGACGCCTACGAGCGGGCCGGCGGGCGCTATTATCCCAAGCTGATCGTCGCCGTGCCCTTCACGCCGGTGACCGGGCCGCGCCTGCTGGCGCCGCCGGGGCCGCGCCGGGCGGAGCTCCAACGCACCCTGGCCGGCGCGCTGGTGCGCATCGCCGGGCGCATCGGCGTGACCAACCTGCACATCACCTTCCCGACGGAGCCGGAAGCCGCGCTGGCCGAAGACCTCGGCCTGCTGCGCCGCCGGGCCTTCCAGTATCACTGGCACAACCGGGGCTACGCCAGCTTCGACGAGTTTCTCGGCGCGCTGGCCTCGCGCAAGCGCAAGGCGATCCGCAAGGAACGCGCCGCCGTCGCCGCGGCCGGCCTCGACGTCCGGGCGCTGACCGGCGGCGACCTGCGCGGCGAGCACTGGGACGTCTTCCACCGCTTCTACACCGATACCTACGACCGCAAATGGGGCTATCCCTATCTCACCCGCGCCTTCTTCCGGATGCTGCACGAGCGGATGGCGGACAGGGTGGCGCTGATCTGGGCGACGGCGGACGGCGCGCCGGTCGCCGGGGCGCTCAACTTCATCGGCGCCGACGCGCTCTACGGCCGCAACTGGGGCTGCGCGGCGGACGTGAAGTTCCTCCATTTCGAGACCTGCTACTACCAGGCCATCGACTTCGCCATCGCGCGCGGCCTGGGCCGGGTCGAGGCCGGCACCCAGGGGCCGCACAAGGTCCAGCGCGGCTACCTGCCGGCCGAGACCTGGAGCGCCCACTGGATCGCCGACAAGGGCTTCCGCAACGCCGTCGAGGATTTCCTCAAGCGCGAGAGCGCGGCGATCCTGCACGAGATGCGGATCATGTCCCGCCACTCGCCCTACCGGCAAGCGGGCGGCGGGTAAAGAACGGCGTCCCTCGATACGGCGCTGACGCGCCTACTCGGGATGAGGGCCCCTCGATACGGCGCTGGAGCGCCTACTCGGGATGAGGGGTTGGGGGTTCGAAAACCTCAACACCCCCTCTACCTCATCCTGAGTAGCCCCGGCCGCCAGGACGGGGCGTATCGAAGGGGCGTATCGAAGGACGGCAATTCAGGCGTCTTCGGGTTCGACCGCCGGTTCGTCCGCTGCGCCCTCCGCCCTGGCGGACGCCTTCCGGCCGGCGCCCTTCTTGCGCGCGGCCGGGCTCTTGAGGGCCTTGAAATCGAGCTTGCCGTCCTTGAGCGAGACCAGCACCGAGCCGCCCTTGACGAGTTCGCCGAACAGCAGCTCCTCGGACAGCGGTTTCTTGAGATGCTCCTGGATCTGGCGCGCCAGCGGCCGGGCGCCCATCTTCGGATCGTAGCCCTTCTCGGCCAGCCAGCTCCGCGCCGGGTCGTCCAGCTCGATGGTCACGCCCCGGTCGGCGAGCTGCTCCTCGAGCTGCATGACGAACTTGTCGACGACCAGGCGGACGATCTCCGGCGGCAGGCTGGCGAAGCCGATGGTCGCGTCGAGCCGGTTGCGGAATTCCGGCGAGAACATGCGGTCGATGGCTTCCTTGTCGTCGCCTTCGCGGACCGTCCGGCCGAAGCCGATCGCCGTCTTCGCCAGGTCCGCGGCGCCGGCGTTGGTCGTCATGATCAGGATGACGTTGCGGAAATCGATCTGCTTGCCGTTATGGTCGGTCAGCTTGCCGTGATCCATGATCTGGAGCAGCACGTTGAACAGGTCGGGATGGGCCTTCTCGATCTCGTCCAGCAGCATCACCGCATAGGGATTCTGGTCGATCGCGTCGGTCATCAGGCCGCCCTGGTCGAAGCCGACATAGCCGGGCGGCGCGCCGATCAGGCGCGAGACGCTGTGGCGCTCCATATATTCCGACATGTCGAAGCGGACCAGTTCGACGCCCAGCGTCATGGCGAGCTGGCGGGCGACCTCGGTCTTGCCCACGCCGGTCGGGCCGGAGAACAGGTAGTTGCCGATCGGCTTTTCCGGTTCGCGCAGGCCGGCGCGCGCCAGCTTGATCGCGGCGACCAGCGCGTCGATCGCCTTGTCCTGGCCGAAGACCATGCGCTTGAGGTCGCGCTCCAGGTTGCGCAGCGTCTCCTTGTCGTCGCGCGAAACGTTCTTGGGCGGAATCCGCGCGATCTTGGCGACGACGTCCTCGATGTCGCGCACCGCGATGGACTTCCTGCGCTTCGACGGCGCCACCAGGTTCTGCGCCGCGCCGACCTCGTCGATCACGTCGATCGCCTTGTCGGGCAGCTTGCGGTCGTGGATGTAGCGGGCCGACAGGTCGACCGCGGCGGTCAGCGCGTCGCTCGTGTAGCGCACGCCGTGATGCTCTTCGTAATAGGGCTTGAGGCCGCGCAGGATCTTGACCGAATCCTTGAGCGACGGCTCGTGGATGTCGATCTTCTGGAAGCGGCGGACAAGCGCGCGGTCCTTCTCGAAATAGTTGCGGAATTCCTTGTAGGTCGTCGAGCCGATGCAGCGCAGCGCGCCGCTCTGCAAGGCCGGCTTGAGCAGGTTGGACGCGTCCATCGAGCCGCCGCTGGTCGCGCCGGCGCCGATCACCGTGTGGATTTCGTCGATGAACAGGACGGCGCCGGGCGTGTTCTCCAGCTCCTTCAGCACCGCCTTGAGCCGCTCCTCGAAATCGCCGCGATAGCGGGTGCCGGCGAGCAGCGCGCCCATGTCGAGGGCGTAGATCGTCGATTCGCCCAGCACCTCCGGCACTTCGCCGTTGACGATCCGGCGCGCCAGGCCTTCGGCGATCGCCGTCTTGCCGACGCCCGGGTCGCCGACATAGAGCGGGTTGTTCTTGGTCCGCCGGCACAGGATCTGGACGGTGCGCTCGACTTCGGCCTCCCGGCCGATCAGCGGATCGATCCGGCCGTCCGCCGCCTTGGCGTTGAGGTCGACGCAGTAGGCGGCCAACGCCTCCGTGCCCTGCTTGACGACCGATTCCCCGCTCGCGTCCTCGTCGGCGCCTTCCGGCGTGCGCGCGCCGTCCTCGCCCGGCACCTTGGCGATGCCGTGGGAGATGTAGTTGACCGCGTCGAAGCGCGTCATGTCCTGCTCCTGCAGGAAATAGACCGCGTGGGACTCGCGCTCGGCGAACATGGCGACGATGACGTTGGCGCCGGTGACCTCCTCGCGCCCGGAGGATTGGACGTGGATCGCGGCGCGCTGGAGGACGCGCTGGAAGCCGGCCGTCGGCTTGGCGTCCTCGTCCCGGTCGGTGGCCAGGCCGGTCAGTTCGGTGTCGATGTAGTCCGAGACCTCGGCGCGCAGCCTGTCGACGTCGACGTTGCAGGCGCGCAGGACGGAAAGCGCGTCCTGGTCCTCGACCAGGGACAGCAGCAGATGCTCCAGCGTCGCAAATTCGTGGCTCCGCTCGTTGGCGAGCGCCAGCGCACGATGGAGACTGCGTTCGAGATTTGCTGACAGCATTGCGGCGGCTTTCTGCTTGTCCCGGTGTTGCCTGGGCCCGTGTTGTCCTTGAGTCTTGCCTGCGGGGCGGGCGCCCCTCAGCCGATCATTCCTTTTCCCCGATCATTCCTTTTCCCCGGTTATTCCTTCTCCAGGGTGCATTGCAGCGGATGCTGGTGCTTGCGCGCCAGTTCCATGGTCTGGTTCACCTTGGTCTCCGCGATCTCGTAGGTATAGACGCCGCAGACGCCGACGCCGCGCTGGTGGACGTGCAGCATGATGCGGGTCGCCTCCTCCCGGCTCTTGCCGAAATAACGCTCCAGCACATGAACGACGAACTCCATCGGCGTGTAGTCGTCGTTCAGCATCAGCACCTTGTAGAGCGCCGGCTTCTTGGTCCTGGTTTTCGACCGGACGATGACGCCCGTCTGACCGTCGCCGCCGTTGCGGTCCCTATCGCTCATTGCAACTCGCTCATTCCAGGCCGCTCTTTCCGCCTCGTTCCCGTCTGTCCGCGGGCTTCCCGCGCCGGCCGGCGGACCGGCGCGTCGCCCACCCTTAGGTAGGGAATGATAGGGCAAAGCAAAGTCTCCGGTGAAGATCGAAATTCGGCATCCGCCGGGCCGCCCGGAAAGGCCCGGCCCGGCCCGATTCGATCCGCGACAAGTATTTTTTGACATATGCCATCGGTTCGTCTATCTTAGGATTTCTATCCGGTGACGTAACAAGCCGAACGCGGGGACGACCGGCAACGACCGGCAGTTCGGGGCGGAAAACACCGCCTGTGCCTGCGAAACGATGCGGAGTGCGGAAAGAGTATCCGTACCGAACCGCTGTCCGTCGCGGCGGGGGCGTTTCGAAGGCTGAAACAGTTCGGTTGGGGACCGGGATAGCTCCGTGATGAATGGCGTGGGCCTGACAGCCGGGAAACCGGCCAGCGGATCGGTATTGCGCGCCGAAGGGCGAATGCGTCCGGCCGGACGTATCGTTGCGGCCGCTCTCCTGGCAGGCGGCCTCGTTGCCGCGGCCGGGGCCGGCCCTGCCGGGGCGTACACGAAGTCGTCGATCACGATCGACGCCCGGAGCGGCCTGGTGCTCCAGTCGCACAATGCGGACGCGCGCCATCCGCCGGCGTCGCTCAGCAAGCTGATGACGCTCTACCTCACCTTCGAGGCCATTTCGCGCGGGCGTTTCGGCTGGAACACGAGGGTGCGGATTTCCCGCTACGCGGCGACCCGCCAGCCCTCGAAGCTCTACCTCCGCACCGGCCAGCGCGTCCGGGTGCGCGATCTGGTCTACGGGACCGCCATCAAGTCGGCGAACGACGCCGCTGCAGCCCTGGCGGAAAAGATCGCCGGCAGCGAACGCCGCTTCGCCCGGCTGATGACGCAGCGCGCGCGCCAGCTCGGCATGCGCCGTACGGTCTTCGGCACGGCCTCCGGCCTGCCCGCCCGCGGCCAGCGGACGACAGCCAGGGACATGGCGATCCTGGCCCGGTCGCTGATCCACCATTTTCCGCAGTATTCAGACGTTTTCTCGACCCGGTTCTACCGTTTCGGCCGACGCACGTTCCGCAATACCAACCGGCTGCTCCGATCGAATCCCCGGGTCGACGGCATGAAGACCGGATACACGCGCCGGGCGCGCTACAATCTCGTGACCAGCGCGCGCAAGGGCGACGTCCAGCTGATTACCGTCGTACTGGGCGCCCGGACGTCGAGGCACCGCTACCGGAAAACCGGCCGGCTGCTGACGCACGGATGGCGTACGGCGCGCAGTTCGGCCTATCTGCGCAAGACGCCCCACGGCTATGTTCGTATCGCGACGCGCGACGGCGGCGGCAAGCCGGCCGGAACGAAGGCGCGCCGCAGCGAGACCGCCCATGCAAAGGCCGCCGTCCGCACCGGCAAACGCAAACTGGTCGCCGCCGTGCCGAGAAGGCGCCCCGGCAAGCCGCGGATCGACATTTCCCTCGCTTCGTCGGCGGTGGCTGCGCCGCGCATTGCGCCCGGCCGGCGGCCGGCCCGGCAGGCGGAGGCGCGTTCGAACACTGACCGGCGGCGCGTCCACGGCGTCCAGGTCGGCGCTTTCTACCGGCGGCACCAGGCCCGGTCCGCGATCCGGCGGGCGATGCGCGCCTTGCCGAAAAGCTACCGGCACCGGGCGAGCCATACGATCGTCCGGAAGCGCGCGAACCGGCGTTCCATCTACCTCGCCCGGCTCATGGGCCTCGGGCTCCGCCAGGCGCAGCGCGCCTGCGGAACCGTGCGGCGGCGCGGCATCGATTGCATGCCGGTCTCGATCGGGGTGGCCGCCAAAGCGCCGGCCGCGAAGACCGTCGCCGGCCGAAGCGGGAAGAAGGCGAAACCGCGCTATGCAATACAGGTCGGCGCCTTCGCCCGCTACAAATGGGCCCGGCGCGGCCTCGAACGGGCGCACAAGGCCTTGCCCGAACGGCTGGCCGAAGGCACGAACGACCGCATCCTGGCGAAACGGAACCGGTCGCGCCGGCCGATCTACCGGGCCCGCATAACCGGCCTTTCCTTCAGCGAAGCCCGCGAAGCCTGCCATATCCTGAAACGGCGCAGCCTCGACTGCATGGCGGTCAGGACTTCCGCACGCGGCTGAGCCGGGCGGACCAGGCCCGGCGATACCGGCCGAGCTCCGCCGGAGTCGCGCCCGCCATCGCCGCCCCTGCATCCTCCAGGATCGCCGGCCGCCAGCGCCGCCGCCATTCCTCGAACCGCCATTCGCCCGCCTCGACCGGCAGGGCCGCAGCGGCGACGTAGACCCAGGCTTCGGCGTCCCGGCCGCCGGCGACGGCAAGCGGTTTCCGCGCGACTTCGTAAAGGGTGCCTTCGCTTTCGAAATAGCCGGTCCGGGCGGCGGCATCGAGGGAAACGCCGCGCACCAGCACGCCCGGCGTCGCGGCGCCCCGCTCGGCCACTACGCCCGGAAAACGCCCCCGTTCGACCGGCGCGCAGCGGTATCCCTCCAGCGTCGCCGGTACCGCGTTCAGCGACAGCGCCTCCGGTCCGAGCACGATCCGCCGGACCCCGGCGTCCCGCAAGGTGCCGTAGAAGAAGAAGGCGACCGGCCCGGGCATTCAGCCGGTCAGCGCCTCGAGCGGCCGGCCGACCGAAGTGTAGCGGAAGCCGGCCTCGGCCATGTCGCGCGGATTGTAGATGTTGCGGAAATCGATGAAGACCGGCGCGTTCATCGACGCCTTCACCCGGTCCAGATCGAGGTTCCGGAACTGGTTCCATTCCGTGAGGATGACAACGGCATCGGCGCCCCGGACGGCGTCGTAGGCGTCGTCGCACCAGAGGACGCCGGGCAGCAGCGGCGCGGCCTCCGCCATGCCTTTCGGATCGTAGGCGCAGACATCGGCCCCGGCGGCCTGCAACGCCGGCACGATTTCCAGGCTCGGGCTTTCCCGCATATCGTCGGTACCGGGCTTGAAAGTGACGCCAAGAATCGCGATCCGCCGGCCCGCCACATCGCCGCCGCAGGCGTCGATCGCCCGTTGCGCCATCGCGCGTTTGCGGGTCGCGTTGATGTCGGCGACGGTCTCGACGATGCGCAACGGCGCGCCGCTGTCCCGGGCCGTCCGGACGAGCGCGAGCGAATCCTTGGGAAAGCAGGAACCGCCGTAGCCCGGGCCGGGATGGAGGAATTTCGGCCCGATCCGGCCGTCCAGCCCGATGCCGTGCGCAACCTGATGAACGTCGGCGCCGACCCGGTCGCAAAGGTCTGCAATCTCGTTGATGAAGGTGATCTTGGTCGCGAGGAACGCATTGGCGGCGTATTTGATCAGTTCCGAGGTTTCGCGCCGGGTAAAAAGTATGGGCGTTTCAATGAGATAGAGCGGGCGGTACAACTTGCGCATGACATTGCGCGCACGCGGGCTGCCCGTACCGATCACAACCCGGTCCGGCCGCATGAAATCGCCGATCGCCGAACCTTCGCGCAGAAATTCCGGGTTGGACGCCACGTCGAAGTCGGCGTCGGGATTGGCCTCGCGGATAATCGCTTCGATGTCCCGGCCGGTGCCGACCGGCACGGTCGATTTGGTGACGACGACGGTATAGTCCCGGATCTCCGCCGCAATGTTCCGGGCGGCGGCGTGGACGAAACTCAGATCGGCATGGCCGTCGCCGCGCCGGGAGGGCGTGCCGACGGCGATGAACACCGCTTCGGCGCCGGCCATCGCCTCGTCGAGCGACACGGTGAAGTGCAGGCGGCCGGCTTCGACATTCCGCGCGACCAGGTCGTCGAGGCCCGGTTCGTAGATCGGCAATTCGCCGTTGCGCAGCATGGCGATCTTGTCGGCGTCCGTGTCGACGCACACCACCGTCGTGCCGAATTCCGAGAAACCGGCGCCGGATACGAGGCCGACATAGCCGGTTCCGACCATGGCGATTTTCATTCCGCGCCTCCGGTGTTTTCCGGCCGGGCCGCGGGATCCAGCAGGTCCCGCAGCGATTCGCGAACTCCCGGGAGATCCGGCCTGTCGAGAGCGAAGGCGACATTGGCGGTCAGCCAGCCCCGGCGGTCGCCGCAATCGAAACGCCGGCCCTCGAACCGGAAGCCGTTGACCGGCTGCCGGCCGATCAGCGCGGCGATCGCGTCGGTCAACTGGATTTCGCCGCCGGCGCCCGGCTCGCCGCTCTCCAGGACTTGGAAAATTTCGGGCTGGAGAATGTAGCGGCCGATGATCGACAGGGTCGAAGGCGCCGCCTCGGGCGCCGGCTTTTCGACCAGGCCGCGCACTTCGACCAGACCGCCTGGCCGCGCCTCGTCGGCGCCGGCATCGAGAATGCCATAGCGGCCGGTATGGGCGCGCGGCACATCCTGCACGGCCAGCAGGTTGCCGCCGGTCCCGGCGTAGCGCACGGCCATCTGGGCAAGGCACGGCGTCTGCGCCATCACCAGATCGTCCGGCAGGATCACGGCGAACGGTTCGTCGCCGACAAGATGGCGGGCGCACCGGACGGCGTGACCCAGTCCCAGCGGCGCGGGCTGGCGAACCGTGCTCAACCGCACGCCTTCGGGCGCAATCGCGGCAAGGCGTTCGAGTTCGGCCGATTTGCCCTTCGCCTCGAGCGCCTCCTCGAGCCCGACGTTGCGGTCGAAATGATCCTCCAGCGCCGTTTTGTCTCTGGCGGTGACGAAAATCATGTGGGCCACGCCGGCCGCCTCAGCCTCGGCGACGGCATAGTCGATCAGCGGCCGGTCGACGACGGGCAGCATCTCCTTGGGCACCGCCTTGGTCGCCGGCAGGAAGCGCGTTCCGAGGCCGGCGACGGGAAAGACGGCTTTGCGGATCGGTCTCGTCATGGGCTGGATCGAAGCTGGATAGCCGCTAAGCGGATCGGGCCCGCGCTGAAGCGCGGCGTTTGCAACACGAAACCCGTTGCGTTACCACGCGCCAAAATGCGCGAGGGTGTGTCGGTCGGAAGAGTCCTATTCGCCGAGCAGAACCTCCCTGGCCTCGTTGAGTTTGGCGGCCAGCCAGTCGGATCCGCCCTGGTCGGGGTGGTGCTTGCGCATCAGGTCGCGGTGGGCGCGCCGGATATCCTCCTCGGTCGCGCTCTCGTCCAGGCCGAGAACGGACAGCGCCTCCGCCCGGTCCATCGGGCCGGCGCCGCCGGGGCCGCCGCGGGCGATATTGCGCCATTCCGGCCACATCCGGTCGAGATAGGCTTCGATCAGGCGCGCCGACTGGGCGTCGTCGCGGGCGCACTCGGCCAGCAGGATCATCAGATCGTCCCGGTCCAGCGATTCGATCCTGGCGCCGGCGTACCGCCCGGCCAGCACGTCGCCGGTGATGCCGCCCGTCGAGTGGTCGAGCTGCAGTTTGAGCCACGGCGTTTCGACCTCGGAAACGCCCTTCTCCGGCTTCTTGAAATTCCACGGCATGCTGCCGCCCATCAGATAGATGACCAGGGCGGCGCCGAGGCCGAGCACGCCCCACAGCAGCTTGCCGGTGAACAGGCCGAACAGGCCGAACAGCGCGGCGCAGGCGATCGCGATGCCGCGCAACAGCCTGACCAGCTGGCCGACGCTCGCCTGGGGCAGCGAAAACAACAGCAGAATGGCCGCGGCGATCAGCGCAACCCCGAGGAGGAACCAGCCCATCTAGCGGTCGTCGCCGCCGATCTGACGGGCGATCTGCAGAACCGGCCCGCTGCGGCCGGCGGAATAGTCTTCCAGCGCCGGCCGGCCGCCCGCGGCGTAGACGGCGACGGCCGCCAGAAGTTCGCGCAACTGCTGCGCGCTGCCGGCGTCGAAACGGCAGCAGGCGCCGCCGGTCAGCCGCGCGAATTGCCGGAAGGCGAGCGTCGCGTCGGGATTGTTGCCCTCCTGGAACAGGAACGCCTTTGTGCCCATGAGCCCGAGCCGGCCGGCCAGTTCGCAGACCGGGTCGATCGACTCTTCGAAGGCGTCGCCGACGATCACGAGCGCGCCGACCGCCCGGTTCCCGGACTCCTTGATGGCATGCTTGAACACCCGCCCGATCTGGGTCCGCCCGCCCAGGCAGCGCACCTTGACCATGCGGTCGATCAGGTCGGCGGACGATGTCAGCCAGCCGGTGGCCCGGCATTCGCCGATGCCGCGGTAGAAGACGAGCTGCACTTCGAGGCCGCCCAGGGTATCGGTCGCGGCGAACATTTCCGCCTGGATGTCGCAGGCGATGTCCCAGGTCGGTTCGCGGCTCGCCGTGGCGTCCATCGCGAAAATCAGCCGACCGCGCCCGGCGCCGGCGGCCGGGGTCCGGGCCATCGACTGCAGGAAGGCGTCGACCTCGCCGGCGGTCCCGGTTCCGGACAGCGCCCGACCCTGCCGCGTGACGGATTTGCCCATGCTCGATCCGCTGCTGAACTGCGCTTCGTAGATAGGCCGCGGCAAAACGGGCGTCCAGTCTCCCGCCCGGCCCCCCCCCCGGACCCCAATGTTCGCGATATTGGCCTAGAAGCGCCGGCGGCGGAACAGGCGCAGCAACAGGACCAGCAGGACCGCGCCGAAAAACGCCGCGAACAGGTGGCCGACCGGCAGCGGCCCGATCTGGTAGCCCTCGATCCGGATGTCGAACTGACGGAACAGCACGATACCGACGAAAGAGCCGATCACGCCGACAACCACCGTGCCGAGGATACTCTTCACCCGGAAACGCAGCACGGCCGCGGCAAGCCAGCCGGCGACGCCCCCGATGAGCGCTATGACGAGAATCTGGTCGACACCGCCGAGCAAAAACCCCATCTCCCGCTTATCGACGTTTGCACCGCGGCATAAGGGTTTATCCGGCACTTAGCCGGCCCGTTGCCCCTTCGGGAGAGGCGGCTAGCATGGCCGAAACCGCAATGCCACAGGGCAGCGTGCCGCCGGACGGATTCGGCGCAGCCGGACGGGCGGTTGGACAGGCGGTCGGACAGGCGGTCGGACAGGCGGCCGGACAGGCGGTCCTGTTCGGCCATCCCGATTTCGCCGGCCACGAACAGGTCGTCTTCTGCCACGATGGCGCCACCGGCCTGCGCGCCATCGTCGCCATTCACAACACCAACCGCGGCCCGGCGCTCGGCGGCTGCCGGATGTGGCCCTATGCCGGCGAGGCGGCGGCGCTCGGAGACGCCCTTCGCCTGTCGCGGGGCATGACCTACAAGGCGGCGATGGCCGGCCTCGACCTGGGCGGCGGCAAGGCGGTCATCGTCGGCGATGCGAAGACGGACAAGACCGAGGCGCTGATGAAGGCGTTCGGCCGGGCAGTCGACCGGCTCAACCGGCGCTACATCACCGCCGAGGACGTCGGCACCACCGTCGCCGACATGGACACGATCGGGACCGTGACCGACCATGTCGTCGGCGTGACCGGCGGAGCGGGCGACCCCTCCAACTCGACGGCCCACGGCGTCTTCATCGGGATCCGGGCCGCCGTGCGCCACAAGCTGGGCCGGGACACGCTCGACGGATTGCATGTCGCCGTCCAGGGCGTCGGCCATGTCGGCCGGTTCCTGTGCGACTATCTCCACAAGGCCGGCGCGCGGCTCTCCGTGACGGACATCGACCGGGCCGCCCTGGAGCGCGCGGAACGCGACTTCGGCGCAACCGCGGTCGGTCCGGACGAGATTTTCGGGCTCGATTGCGACCTGTTCGCGCCCTGCGCCCTGGGCGCCGTCGTCAACGACGCCACCCTGCCCCGCCTGAAATGCCCGATCGTCGCCGGCTCGGCCAACAATGTGCTGGACGCAGCCCGGCACGGCGCCGCCCTGCGCCGGGCCGGCATCCTCTATGCGCCGGACTATGTCATCAACGCCGGCGGCCTGATCGACGTCGCCCGCTTTGCGCTCGGTTTCGATATCGAGGCGGCGCGGGCCCGGTTGCACCGGATCGACGATACGCTCACGGAAATCTTCGCCCGCGCCGACGCCGAAGACCGGCCGACCGCCGAAGTCGCCGACTCGATCGCCGAGGACCGGTTCCGGTAGCGTCCCGGCGGCGGGAAGGGCCGGCCGGACCGCCTACAGCAAACCCAAGTTGCGCAGTTCTGCCGCCATTTCGGGCGGGGGCTCTTCCGGAACCGCGCCTTCGGGCGCATCGGGCGGGGCGTCCGCGGTTTCCAGATAGCGCCAGCCCTGGTGCGGCCGGCGCGGCTGCAATTCGGTCCGCACCAGGACGGGATCGAGATGGATCCGGCAGAAGCGGCCGCGTTCCTCGCTGGCCCGCCGTTCCAGCCGGACGATCCGCTGGCGGACGCGGACGAAGCCCTTGACGACCCAGTAGATCGAGCCGCCGTCCAGGATTTCATCGGCCCGGCGCGGATAATGGCGGGTTTCGTGAAACAGCACGCCGGTGCGCGCGAGGCGGCCGGCCTGCCAGCGGACCATCGTTTCGACCGAGGCGGACCCGACGCTCAGCTTGAGCAGATGGAGCGCCATGCCCGCTTCAGGCCCCTTTCAGGCCGCCTTCCGGCCGGCGAAGGCCTGGGCGACGCGCGACGCCGGCGTACGGCCCAGCCAGCCGGTGATGAACGCCCCTGCCGCCGCCACGGCATCCAGGTCGACGCCGGTTTCCATGCCGAGACCGTCGAGCATGTAGATCAGGTCTTCGGTCGCCAGATTGCCCGCGGCGCCGGGCGCATAGGGGCAGCCGCCCAGGCCGGACACGGAGGAATCGACCGTCCGGACGCCGCGCTCCAGGCAGGCCAGCGTGTTGGCGAGCGCCTGGCCGTAGGTATCGTGCAGATGGATGCCGAGCGCGTCGATCGGCACCGCTTCCGCCACCCGGTCGATCAGGGCGGCGGCTTTGGCCGGCGTGCCGACGCCGATGGTGTCGCCGAGCGAAATCCGGTAGCAGCCGATCCCGTAGAGCCGGCCGCACAGATCGGCGACGGTGCCCGGATCGATCTCCCCTTCGTAGGGGCAGCCGAGCACCGTCGAGACGTAGCCCTGGACCTTGACGCCGGCCTCCCGGGCGGCCGCACAAACCGGCCGGAAGCGCTCCAGGCTTTCCTCGATCGTGCAGTTGGTGTTGCGTTGCGAGAAGGTCTCGGAGGCCGCCGCGAACACGCCGACCTCGGTCACGCCGACGGCGACGGCGCGCTCGAAGCCCTTCATGTTCGGCGCGAGCGCCGGATAGGTCACGCCCTCGCGCCGCTCGATCCGCCGGAAGACCTCCTCCGAATCCGCCATCTGCGGCACCCATTTCGGCGAGACGAACGCGCCGGACTCGACGGCCGGCAGGCCGGCGGCGGCCAGGCGCTCGATCAGGTCGACCTTGATCCCGACGGGAACCGTCCGCGGTTCGTTCTGCAGCCCGTCGCGCGGCCCGACTTCCTGGACCCGGACGCGCCGGTCCCCCTGCCCGTTCCCAGCCGCCATGTCAGGCCTCCTTCCGCTCGAAATCGACCAGTTGCGCGCCTTCCTCGACCTGGTCGCCGGCAGTGTAGTGAACGGCGCCGACCGTGCCGTCGCCGGGCGCGACGATCGTCTGTTCCATCTTCATCGCTTCGAGCACCAGCAGCGGCTCTCCGGCCTCCACCGCGGCGCCGGCCTCCGCCATCACCCGGATGACCTTGCCGGACATCGGCGCGATCAGCCGGTCATCCGCCTCCTCGAGGTCCGCCACGGCGGCCAGCGGATCGATGCGTTCGAACAGGGTACGCCGGCCGTCGATCCAGACGGCGACGGTCTCGTCGTCGACATGGGCGCCGGCGACGATGCCGAGATCGCCGACCTGGACGCGCAACCGGTCGCCGGCCGGCTCCAGCGCGCATGCCGCGGGCCCCGACGGCAGATCGAGCGTGTAGCCGGCGTCCCGATAGGTCACCGGAACGACGTAGTCCACGCCGCCCTGCGCCAGCCGGATATCGTGCCGGCCGGAATCGTTGAGCCGCCAGCCGTTGACCAGGCGCCAGGGCGACCAGGGCTCGGCCGACGCGGCGGCGGCAGCGGCAGCCTTTTGCTGGCGGTCCCGCTCGATGGCCAGCACGGCGCAGGCCAGCGCGTCTTCGGACGGCGGAGCGCCGGACGGCCGGAGCGCATCGCCGTGCGTCTCGATAAATCCGGTATCGAACGTTCCTGCGGTAAATGCAGAATGGCCGATAATCCTTTGAAGATAATCGCGATTGTTTTCCAGGCCGACGATCTCCGTCCCGGCCAGCGCGCGGTCCAGGCGGCGCAGGGCGGCGGCACGTCCGTCCGGGCTCCAGGCGATCAGCTTGGCGATCATCGGATCGTAATGGACGCCGACCGCGTCGCCCTCCCGCACGCCGGTATCGCAGCGGATTCCGTCGCCTTCGGGGAACCGCAACCGCTTCAGCGTCCCGGTCCGGGGCAGGAAATCCCGGTCCGGATCCTCCGCATACAGGCGGACCTCGATGGCGTGGCCGGCGATCGACAGATCGTCCTGCGCCAGCGGCAGCGCCTCGCCGGCGGCCACCCGCAGCTGCCATTCCACCAGGTCCTGCCCGGTGATCGTCTCGGTGACCGGGTGCTCGACCTGGAGGCGGGTGTTCATTTCCATGAAATGGAACGCGCCGCCGGCCCCGACGATGAACTCGACCGTGCCGGCGCCTTCGTAGCCGATCGCCTTCGCGGCATCGACCGCAGCCGCCCCCATCTCCGCCCGGCGCGCTTCCGTCATGCCCGGCGCGGGCGCTTCCTCCACCACCTTCTGGTGCCGCCGCTGGATCGAGCAGTCGCGCTCGAACAGATGGACCGCATTGCCGTGGCTGTCGGCAAACACCTGGATCTCGATATGGCGCGGCGACTCGACGAATTTCTCGATCAGCATCCGGTCGTCGCCGAACGCGCCGGCCGCTTCGCGCTGCGCCGATTCGAGGGCGGCGGCGAAATCCTCCGCCCGGTCGACCCGGCGCATGCCCTTGCCGCCGCCGCCGGCCGAAGCCTTGATCAGCACCGGATAACCGATTTCGGCAGCCTGCGCCGCCAGGTCGTCCGCATCCTGGCCGGCGCCGTGATAGCCCGGCACGACCGGCACATTCGCCTTTTCCATCAGGGCCTTGGCGGCGCTTTTCGATCCCATCGCCCGGATCGCATCGGCCGGCGGCCCGATGAACGCGAGTCCGGCCGCGGCGCAGGCCTCGGCAAATTTCGCGTTCTCGGAAAGAAAGCCGTAACCGGGATGGATAGCCTGCGCGCCGGTCCGCTGCGCCGCTTCGATAATCCGCCCGCCGGCCAGATAGCTTTCCGCCGCCGGGGCCGGCCCGATCCGGACCGCCCGGTCCGCCTGCCGCACATGCAGGGCGCCGGCGTCCGCATCCGAATAGACGGCAACCGTCCCGACGCCCAACCGGCGCGCCGTGCGGACGACCCGGCAGGCGATTTCTCCCCGGTTGGCGATCAGGATGCGGTCGAACATCGCCGGGCCGCCCCTAGTCCCGGGCCTGCCAGGCCGGCTTGCGCTTCTCCAGGAAGGCGCCCGCCCCTTCCCTGCCCTCATCGCTGGCGCGGATGTCGGCGATCAGGCGCGAGGTCCAGTCGATCAGCTCGCTGTCTATCTCGCGGTCGCTGACCCGGAAGACCAGGTCCTTGCTCACCGCCTGCGACTCCGGCCCGCCGAGCAGCAGCAGGTCGACGAATTCCTGCCCCGCCGCCTCCAGCGCTTCCGGGTCGGCGACCGCATGGACGAGGCCGATCTCCTCGGCCCGTGCAGCGTCGAACACCTCGGCGGTCAGGAAATAGCGCCGGGCGTGGCTCTGGCCGATCTTGCGCACGACATAGGGGCTGATGGTCGCCGGCGTCAGGCCGAGCCGGACTTCCGAGAGCGAGAATTTCGCCGCCGCGCTGGCGACCGCGATATCGCAGCAGGCGACCAGGCCGATCCCGCCACCGAAGGCATGGCCGTTGATCAGGCCGATCACCGGTTTCGGCAGCGTGTTCAGCAGCTTGAGCATGCGGCCGAGCCGGCCGCTGTCGGCATAGTTCTCCTCGACCGAATAGGCCGCCGTCTCGCGCATCCAGGCGAGGTCGGCGCCGGCGCAGAAGCCCTTGCCCTGCCCGGTCAGCACGACGGCCCGCACCCTCTCGTCCGCGCCGACCGTTTCCACCGCCTCCGTCAGGTCGCGAATGAACGCCGCATTCATGGCGTTGCGCACCTCGGGCCGGTTCAGCACGATCCGCGCCACGCCGCGCGCGTCGATGTCGGTCAGGACGGTCCCGGATTGCGTTTCCGGCATCGGCGTCTTCCCATCCCATCGTTTTGCCTGCCGTGAAGCGGCCGTTGTCCGACCGGCCGACCGCTTCCGACTGAAGCCGGGATCGTTCTTGCACATCGTCCGACATTTCGGGAGACCGACATGACTTCGAGGGACAAGATAACACGGTGCAGGCCGGGTCGATCCAACCGGCTATCGATTCCCCTGCGAAAGTGCGGCACAGCGGCCGAATCCCCCTCCCCCTAACCCCCTCCCCCGGAGGGGAGGGGGGACTTTGTTTCGGAGATGCTGTGCGAAAGCCGAAAACCGAAGCAATTCCAACATCTTACCCCCTCCCCTTGGGGGAGGGGGTTAGGGGGAGGGGTATCGCGGGGAAGGCTGCGCCAGCGCCCGTTTTCGCTCTGTCCGACTTTCGCAGAGCAATCCTCTGAAGAGGGGGAAGGATACGGTGCGGCAGCGAAATGCTTACGAAAAGACCGGAAATATGACGTCAGCGCGAGTGCGCTAGGGAATCAGCTTCATCGCGGCCACGATCAAGCCGCCGATAATCGCGGTCCAGCTCATCGTCCAGACCTTGAGATTGGCGATTTCGGCTCTGAGATCGGCCTTTGTGACGTCCAGATCCGTTTTCGTGACCGGTTCGCCGCGCCCTGCTTCCGCCGCAGCCTGCAATTGCGCCGCCGCCGCCCTGGCCTGATCCGGCGTGAAGCCGGCGGTCTCAAGCTCCGTGGCGGCGGTGAGAGTATCGAATCTGGACATGCAAAGAATATAATTCGATGAGAACGAAGCTGCAACATCTTTTTGCAATTCCGGCCTGCCGCGCTTGCGGGCGTTCTGCACAGACCGGTCAACGCCATACGCGTTTACATTCGAGGCAAACGCTACATCCGGAACACGCCGAAGCGCGTGTCCTCGACCGGCGCGTTCAGGGCCGCCGAAAGGGCAAGCGCCAGCGTCATCCGCGTATCGGCCGGGTCGATCACGCCGTCGTCCCACAGCCGGGCCGAGGCGTAATAGGGATGGCCCTGCCGCTCGTACTGCTCGCGGATCGGCGCCTTGAAGGCTTCCTCCTCCGCGTCGGTCCACGCGCCGCCGCCGGCCTCGATGGCGTCGCGCCGGATCGTCGAAAGCACGCTCGCCGCCTGCTCGCCGCCCATGATCGAGATGCGCCCGTTCGGCCACATCCAGAGGAAGCGGGGCGAATAGGCCCGGCCGCACATGCCGTAGTTCCCGGCGCCGTAGCTGCCGCCGATGATCAGCGTGAATTTCGGCACCTTCGTCGTCGCGACCGCGGTCACCATCTTGGCGCCGTCCTTGGCGATGCCGCCGGCCTCGTACTTTTTCCCGACCATAAAGCCGGCGATATTCTGGAGGAAAATCAAGGGGATGCCGCGCTGACTGCACAATTCGATGAAATGCGCCGCCTTGAGCGCCTCTTCCGAATAGAGGATGCCGTTGTTGGCGACGATGCCGGCCGGATAGCCCCGGATGCGCGCGAAGCCGCAGACCAGCTGCGTGCCGTAGAGCTGCTTGAATTCGTCGAGGTCGCTGCCGTCGACGATCCGGGCGACGACCTCGCGCACCTCGTAGGGCTTCTTCACGTCGTCCGGGATCAGGCCGTACAGCTCCTCGGGATCGTAGAGCGGTTCGGCCGGTTCGCTCAGCGTCGTGGTCAGCGGCTTCGGGATGTTCAGGTCGGCCACGAGGCGCCGCGCCATGGCGAGCGCGTGATGGTCGTTGTGCGCGTAATAGTCGGTGACGCCGGAGGTGCGGGAATGGACGTCGGCGCCGCCCAGCTCCTCGGCGCTGACGACCTCGCCGGTCGCCGCCTTGACCAGCGGCGGGCCGCCCAGAAAGATCGTTCCCTGCTCCTTGACGATGATGGCCTGGTCGGACATCGCCGGCTGATAGGCGCCGCCGGCGGTGCAGGAGCCCATGACCACGGCGATCTGCGGGATGCCGAGGGCCGACATGGTGGCCTGGTTGTAGAAGATGCGCCCGAAATGGTCGCGGTCGGGGAAGACCTCGTCCTGGGTCGGCAGGTTGCCGCCGCCGGAATCGACCAGATAGAGGCAGGGCAGCCGGTTCTGGAGCGCGATCTCCTGGGCGCGGACATGCTTCTTGACCGTTACCGGGTGATAGCTGCCGCCCTTCACCGTGGCGTCGTTGCAGACGATGACGCATTCCCGGCCGGAGACCCGGCCGATCCCGGTGACGATGCCGGCCGACGGCACATCGCCGCCATACATGCCGTGGGCGGCAAGCTGGCTGAATTCCAGGAAGGGCGAGCCCGGATCGGTCAGGGTGCGCACCCGGTCCCGCGGCAGGAGCTTGCCGCGCGCCAGATGGCGCTCGCGGGCGCGCTCCGGCCCGCCCCGCTTGATCGCGGCCACGGTCTCGCGCAGGTCGGCGACCAGCGCCCGGTTGTGCGCCTCGTTCTCGCGGAATTGCGCGGTTCGGGTGTTGAGGTTGGAACGGATAACCGCCACAGCGCCGGCCCGGTTCGGGAAAGACGGCCCGTTTTAGAACAGCTCCCCGACCGGCGGTAGCGGCGAATGGGAACGGCGCGCCGGGCCGCGCGCATGCCAAACGAACGAAGAAAACCGTTACCCATGTATCCGGTCCATAGCGTTACCCATGTAACCGGTTGCTCACGCGCGCAGCATCGCTCCTTTCGCAGAGGAATCCTCTGAAAAGGGCGAGGCTGGGGAGAAGCCCGGGCTCTGTCCGGCGCCGAAAGCCAGACTGACGCACCGCCCCGGATTGAGAAATCGGGCTTTTTTCGGGAATATTCGCTTGATTCCCTTTTTTTGTTCCTATATCGATAACAGAACAATTATCGAACATAAGGAGTGACCTGCCATGCACCCGCCCGCTGCACCGTCTCATTCGCCGGACTCCGACGCCGCCCTGGCCTCCCCTTCCCCGGACTCCCCTTCCCCGGACTCCCCTTCCCCGGCCGCGCCGCTCACCCTGCGGCAGGAGGATTTCTGCCGCCACTATGCCGCGACCGGCAACGCCGCCGGGGCGGCGCGGGACGCCGGCTATGCCGAATGCTCGGCGCGCCAGACCGGGCACGACCTGCTGGAGCGGCCCGACATTGCCGGACGGGTGCGGGATATCCGGACGGCGTGGCGGGCGGTCGAACGGGACGAGGCGCAGATCCTGCTCGGCCGGCTGGAGCAGGCCTGGGACGCGGCGGTGGAACAGGGCTCGGCGTCGCTCATGATCCGGGTCGTGAAGTTGCAGGCCGAACTGTCCGGCCTCGACCGGCGCGGCGCCCACCGCCGCTCCGGCCTGTGGCCCCTGCCGGGGGAGACGCCCAGGGAGATGCCCGTTGAGGATGCCGTCCCCCGCCCGGCGGAAACGGAGCCCGGCCCGCCCGAAGGCCCCCTGGCCGAGGCGGTGCGCCGGGGCCGGCACCGGACCGAGCGGGCGCTGGCCGCCCACCGGGCGAGCCGGAAGGCCCTGGAGCGGCGCAAGGATTTCGACGAGGCGGACTGGCTGGCCACCGCCCAGCGCCTGTACGCCACCGTCGAGGAGCGCCGGCTGCCGGGGACGCGACCCCTGTCCGCCATGACGAATCCTGACAATTCCTTACATCCCGCCGCAGACGCGCCAGTGCCGGACAGCGCGCCGGACGGCTCTGTCCCGACGGATCCTGACATTTCCCTACACCGGGCCGGCCTGGTGCCGGCGGAGGACGTAGACGGGAGCGACAGGGAA
>JAJEAZ010000522.1 GCA_022824105.1 Alphaproteobacteria bacterium | reverse complement strand
AAGTCGGCGATGTGCATGGAGCCGCCCTTGGCGCGGCAGCTTCCGGTCGCGCGCCCGAACAGCTCCGCCATCATGCGGTCCATCGGCGCGCCCTTGGCGAGGCAGTGGCCGTGGCTGCGATGCGTGCCGAGCACATAGTCGTCATCGCGCAGATGCGCGCAAATCGCGACCGCGATGGCTTCCTCGCCGCAATAGGTGTGGAGCGTGCCCTTGACCGTGCCGAGGCTGGTCTGGCGCAGCGCCTCTTCCTCGAAAAGGCGGATTCGCCACATGTCCGTATAGATCCTGCGGCTGAGTTCGGCATTGAGGGTCATGGCGCCTCCGGTTGTCTGTGCGGGCGTGTCAGAGCCTATATTCATCGAGACGCGCCGCGATGTCATCAGGAGTTGCGGCTCCGGGACTCCGCGCATGAAAGGCCCCTGGGGCCGGACAGTCTCACGGGGCGGATCCGGCAGGTGCGCCGGTCGGCCATGGGGCGCATGAGGTTTTCAATTCGTTCCACAGGGTTTCCGCGCGGGACGGCTCGCCTCGCAAGGCAGCCGGGTGTATGGTCAAGGGGCGAATCGGGTGTAAGGAATCAGCGGCCATGGCAGGCAGCGTCAACAAGGTGATTTTGGTTGGGAATCTTGGCCGCGACCCCGAAATACGGACCATGCAATCCGGCGACAAGATTGCGAATCTCTCCGTGGCTACCTCGGAGAGCTGGAACGACCGGCAGACGGGAGAACGACGCGAGCGCACGGAGTGGCACCGGGTCGTCATTTTCGGGCGTGTGGCGGAAATTGCCGAGCAATATCTCCGCAAAGGGTCGAAGGTCTACGTCGAAGGCAGCCTGCAAACGCGCAAATGGCAGGATCAATCCGGGCAGGACCGCTATTCGACCGAAGTGGTCCTGCAACGGTTCCGGGGCGACCTCCAGATGCTGGACCGCGCCGGCGACGCCGAATCCCGCAGCCGGGACCAGGATTATGGCGGCTATGGCGACCGGGATGCGGGCGGCGGCAGGTCGGCCGCGCCGGCGCCGGCCCTTGGGTCCGACCTGGACGACGACATCCCGTTTTGACGCACCGTCCTCCCCGCGGCCCGGTATCCGCCGGCGTCGTCCCGACAATTTCCCGCAGCCCCTCTAGCAGGCCGTGAACGACACGATCGCCATAGAACCGGACGACGTCGCGCCGGTCGCGCTCGAAGACGAGATGCGCCGCTCATACCTCGATTACGCGATGAGCGTGATCGTGGCGCGCGCGCTGCCGGACGTGCGCGACGGGCTGAAGCCGGTCCACCGGCGCATCCTCTACGCCATGCGCGAGGGCGGCTACGGCTGGAACCAGCCCTTCCGCAAGTCGGCGCGCATCGTCGGCGACGTGATGGGCAAGTTCCACCCGCACGGCGACAGCGCGATCTACGACGCCATGGTGCGGATGGCGCAGCCCTTCTCCATGCGGCTGCCGCTCATAGCGGGGCAGGGCAATTTCGGCTCAATGGACAACGACCCCCCGGCGGCGATGCGCTACACGGAAGCGCGGCTCGCGCGGCCGTCGGAAGCGCTGCTGACGGACATCGACAAGGACACGGTCGATTTCCAGCCGAACTACGACGACAGCGAGCAGGAACCCGCAGTGCTGCCGGCGCAGTATCCGAACCTGCTCGTCAACGGGGTGGGCGGCATCGCCGTCGGCATGGCGACCAACATCCCGACCCACAATCTGGGCGAGGTGATCGACGCCTGCTTCGCCTGGCTCGACAATCCGGCGATCACCGTCGACGAACTGATGGACCATGTGCCGGGGCCGGACTTCCCGACCGGCGGCGTGCTGCTCGGCCGCGAGGGCATCCGGCAGGCCTACAGGACGGGGCGCGGCACGGTCATCCTCCGCGCCCGCACCGAGATCGAGGAACGGCCCGGCAACCGCGAGGCGATCATCGTCACGGAGGTGCCATACCAGGTCAACAAGGCGAGGATGATCGAGCGCATCAGCGAGGTCGTGAACCTCAAGCTGATCGAAGGCATCCAGGCGCTGCGGGACGAGAGCGACCGGCGCGGCATCCGCATCGTCATCGAGCTCAAGCCGGGCGTCGAGCACCGCGTGCTGCTGAACCAGCTCTACCGGCACACCCAGCTCCAGGTGAGCTTCGGCTTCAATATGCTGGCGCTCGACGGCGGGCGGCCGGAAACGCTGTCGCTGGACCGGATTATCGGCGCCTTCATTGCCTTCCGCGAAGAGGTCGTCGCAAGGCGCACCCGCCACGATCTCGGCAAGGCGCGGGAACGCGCGCATGTGCTGATCGGCCTTGCGGTCGCGGTCGCCAACATCGACGAAATCATCCGCGTCATCCGGGCGGCGGGCGACCCGGCCGAGGCGCGCGCAAACCTGCTGGCGCGGGCCTGGCCTGCTGCGGACACGGAACCGCTGCTTGCCCTTCTCGGCACGACCGGCGGCGCGCTGGAGGACGGCGGATACCGGCTGAGCGATGCGCAGGCGCGCGCCATCCTCGACCTGCGCCTGCACAGGCTCACCGGCCTCGAACGGCAGAAGATCGCCGAGGAACTGGAAGAGGTGGCGGAGCGCATCCGGGGCTATCTGGAGATCCTGGGCTCCCGGGAACGGCTGCTCGCCGTGATCCGCGAGGAGTTGCAGAGCGTGCGGGACCGGTTTGCGGACGAGCGCCGCTCGACCCTGACCGACGATGAGATCGACCCCGACGAGGAAGACCTGATCCAGCGCGAGGACATGGTCGTCACCGTCAGCCAGGGCGGCAATATCCGGCGCGTGCAGCTTTCCACCTACCGGGCGCAGAAGCGCGGCGGCAAGGGCAGGGCGGGCATGTCCACCCGTTACGAGGACGCGGTCTCGCAGGTCATCATCGCGCACACGCACACGCCGCTCCTGTTCTTCTCGGCCTCCGGCATCGTCTACAAGCTCAAGGTCCACCGCCTGCCGCGCACCGGGCCGCAGGGCCGCGGCGTGAAGATGCAGCAGGTCATCGAGGCCCTGCCGGCGGGCGACCGCATCACTGCCGTCATGGCGATGCCGGACGACGAGGAGAGCTGGCAGGACCTGTCGGTCATGTTCGCGACCGAGAGCGGCAATGTGCGGCGCAACACGCTGGCGGACTTCATCAACATTTCCCGCCGCGGCAAGATCGCGATGAAGCTCGACGAGGGCGACGTGCTGGTGGGGGTGAAGCCCTGCGGGCCGGGCGACCATATCCTGCTGGCGACGCGGCAGGGCAAGGCGCTGCGTTTCGCTGCGGAGGATGTACGGGAATTCGTGAGCCGCGC
>JAJEAZ010000096.1 GCA_022824105.1 Alphaproteobacteria bacterium | reverse complement strand
CAGGCGCTGCGCGTGCGGGCGGTCCGGGCTTGCCGCATCGGGTGAGGACGAACCGCATGAGCAAGGTTATCGGAATCGATCTCGGCACGACCAATTCCTGCGTCGCCGTGATGGATGGCAGCGAACCCAGAGTCATCGAGAACGCCGAGGGCGCCCGCACCACGCCCTCCATGGTGGCGGTAACCGGAGACGGCGAACGGCTGGTCGGCCAGCCCGCGAAGAGACAGGCGGTCACCAACCCGACCAACACCCTGTTCGGCATCAAGCGCCTCATCGGCCGCACGGACCGGGACCCGGTAATCCAGGAAGAGAAGAAGGTTCTGCCCTTCGCGCTGGTCAAGGCCGACAATGGCGACGCCTGGGTGCGGGCAGGCGACGAGACCTACGCGCCGAGCCAGATCAGCGCCTTCATCCTCCAGAAGATGAAGGAGACGGCCGAGGCGTTTCTCGGCGAATCGGTGACCGACGCGGTCATCACGGTTCCGGCCTATTTCAACGATTCCCAGCGCCAGGCGACCAAGGACGCCGGGCGAATTGCCGGCCTCGAAGTGCTGCGCATCGTCAATGAGCCGACGGCGGCCGCGCTCGCCTACGGCCTCGACAAGAAGGAAGGCGGCGTGATCGCCGTGTACGACCTCGGCGGCGGCACGTTCGATGTGTCGGTTCTGGAGATCGGCGACGGCGTCTTCGAGGTCAAATCCACCAATGGCGACACCCATCTCGGCGGCGAGGACTTCGACAACCGCATCATCGAATATCTGGCCGAAGAGTTCCGCAAGGAGCAGGGAATCGACCTGCGCGGCGACAAGCTCGCCCTGCAGCGGCTCAAGGAGGCGGCGGAGAAGGCCAAGATCGAGCTGAGCTCCACCGCGCAGACCGAGATCAACCTGCCGTTCATCACGGCTGACCAGTCGGGGCCGAAGCACCTCAACATCAAGCTGTCCAGGGCCAAGCTGGAGGCGCTGGTCGAGGACCTTGTCGAGCGCACGGTCGGCCCCTGCAAGAAGGCGCTGGAGGATGCCGGCCTGCGCGCCTCCGACATCGCCGAGGTCGTGCTGGTGGGCGGCATGACGCGGATGCCGAAGGTGATCGAGACGGTCAAGACTTTCTTCGGGCGCGAGCCGCATCGCGGCGTCAACCCGGACGAGGTGGTGGCGCTCGGCGCCGCCATCCAGGCCGGCGTGCTGAGGGGCGACGTGAAGGACGTGCTGCTGCTCGACGTCACGCCGCTGTCGCTCGGCATCGAGACGCTGGGCGGCGTGTTCACCCGGCTGATCGACCGCAACACCACGATCCCGACCAAGAAGAGCCAGACCTTCTCGACGGCCGAAGACAACCAGAATGCGGTGACCATCCGCGTCTCGCAGGGCGAGCGCGAAATGGCGGCGGACAACAAGCTGCTCGGGCAGTTCGATCTGGTCGGAATCCCGCCGGCGCCGCGCGGCGTGCCGCAGGTCGAGGTGACGTTCGACATCGACGCAAACGGCATCGTCAATGTGTCCGCCAAGGACAAGGCGACCGGCAAGGAGCAGGCGATCCGCATTGAGGCGTCTGGCGGCCTTTCCGACGCCGAGATCGACCGGATGGTGCAGGATGCCGAAGCCAATGCCGAAGAGGACCGCAACCGGCGCGAACTCGCCGAGGCGCGCAACCAGGCCGAGGGCCTGATCCACACCACCGAGCGTCAGCTCGAGGAGCATGGCGAAAAGATCGGAGCCGACGACAGGGCCGCGATCGAAGAGGCGCTCCAGGCGGTGAAGGACGTCAAGGACGGCGAGGACGCAGCCGCGATCCAGGAGAAGACCGCGGCGCTCGCCGCTGCCGCCATGAAGCTCGGCGAGGCCATGTATGCCGCGCAGCAGGAAGAGGCGGGCGGCGGTCCGGACGGCCCGGACGCGGGCGGCGCCGGCGGCGGCGACGACGGCGTGGTCGATGCCGATTTCGAGGAAGTGGACGACACCGAAGACCAGCAGAAACGCTCCGCCTGATCCGGCCGGGCGGCGGCTCCGATGGCCGGAGGCGACTTCTACGAAGTCCTGGGCGCAACCCGGACGGCGAGCGCCGACGACCTGAAACGCGCCTACCGCCGGCTGGCCAAGGAGTACCACCCGGACCGCAATCCGGACGACGCCGCCGCCGAGGCGCGCTTCAAGGAGATCAACGAAGCCTATGATGTCCTGAAGGACCCGGAGCAGCGCCAGGTCTATGACCGGATCGGCCATGAGGCGTTCACGCAGCGCGCCCAGGGCGGCGGCGCCAGTCCGGGGTTCGATTTCGGTTTCGGCTCCAGTTTCGGCGATATTTTCGACGAGATGTTCGGCGACCTCGCCGGCAGGCGGCGCGGGCGCGGCGGCCGGCGCCAGGGCGCCGACATGCGCTACAACATGCGCATTACGCTGGAGGAGGCTTTCCACGGCAGGCAGGCCACGATCGAGGTGCCGGGCACGGCGTCCTGCGAGGCCTGTTCCGGCACCGGATCGGCCGGCGGTGCGCCCCCGGTTACCTGTTCGACCTGCAACGGCGCCGGCCGGGTAAGGGCGAGCCAGGGTTTCTTCACCGTCGAACGTGTCTGCGCGTCCTGCCAGGGGTCGGGAGAGATCGTGCGCGATCCCTGCCGCGTCTGTTCGGGCCGGGGCCGAGTGCAGCGGACCCGCACGCTCACCGTCAACATCCCGGCGGGCGTCGAGGCCGGCAACCGCATCCGCCTCGCCGGCGAGGGCGAAGCCGGAGAACGCGGCGGCCCGCCGGGCGACCTCTATATTTTCCTCGACCTGGAAGACCATCCGGTGTTCGACCGGGACGGCCCGCATATCCATTGCGAGGTCCCGGTCTCCATGACGGCCGCGGCGCTCGGCGGGACGACGGAGGTGCCGACCGTCGAAGGCAGGCGCGCGCGCATCGACCTGCCGCCCGGCACCCAGTCCGGCAACCGCTTCCGGTTGCGCGGCAAGGGCATGACGGTGCTGAACACCCGCCAGCGCGGCGACATGCTGGTGACGGTCCGGGTCGAGACCCCGGTCAACCTCACACGCCGCCAGGCGGAGCTGCTGCGCGAATTCGAGAAGGAAGGCGGCGGCCAGAACCGAACCCCCGAAACCGAAGGCTTCTTCTCCCGCGTCCGCGAACTCTGGGACGACCTGACGGAGTGAGGCGGTCCACCGCCCATGTTATCGCCGGCATGCAATATGGAGGGGTTTGCGACGCCTCAGCTTGCGGAGTCGAAGAACCCGCGGATCATCGCCAATGCATCGGCCTCCGACTTGCTGGCCTGGAGCTTTTCAGTCCAGTGCCGTCCGGGATGGAGCGTATCCCACCAGCTTCTTTCGCTCCCGCTTCT
>JAJEAZ010000604.1 GCA_022824105.1 Alphaproteobacteria bacterium | reverse complement strand
ATGCGCATGGGTCAGCAGGACGTCCGGCGCCGTGCTTGCGTCAACGCCGAGTCGGCCCAGAACCGCCGCCGGGTCGTGCAGGTGCATGCGCCCGCCCTCGCCCGAAATGTCGGATTTGAAGCCGGTATCGACGATCCAGGTCCGTCCGGCCCCCATGATCACATAGGTGAAGAAATCGAGGCCCGGGATCATCTTCGCCGGGTCGCCGCCCATGAAGGTCGAGCCTTCCGGGCGCTCTTTCTGCTCGCCATAGCGGATCGCAAGCACTTCGTAGGACGGCAGGCCGTTCATGCGGGGTTTCTCCGATGCTGCTAATCTGCCGCCGCTCCCGAGGAGGACGGCTTCCTGGCACCCAGTCTAGCACCGACCGTCAGCATTCTGGTCCCGTGTTTCGAGGCCGCCGAAACGCTCGGCAAGGCTGTCGCGAGCGCGCTCGCCCAGACGTTCGACGACATCGAGGTGGTGCTCGCCTCAGACGACGGCGAGGACTACGGGGCGATGCTCGACTGCGCCGATCCCCGGCTCAGGCAGATTTCGACGGGGCGGAACGGCAGCGGTGACGGCCCCGCGCGCAACGCCGCGCTCGCCGCGGCGCGGGGGCGCTTCGTCGCCAATCTCGACGCCGACGACACCATGCACCCGGAACGGCTCGCCTTCATGCTGCCCTACGCTGAGCGATACGGCGCGGCGATCGACAATACGGCGCTCTGGATCGAAGGGCGCCTGACCAAGACGGCGTTCCCGCAGGCTCCGGCCGACTTCCGGCTGACGGCTGAAGCGATCCTCGCCCCCCGCCTGCCGATGAACGCGCTTCTCCGCCGCGAGTTCGCCGGCGAAGGCTGGCGCGCCTTCGACTTCTGCAGCGATGTCGTGTTCAACCTCGAAGTGCTGACCCGGTGCCCGGAATTCCGCGGCCTCGCCCGCACCGGCTACGACTATGTCAAGCGCGACGGCTCGATCACGCAGTCGCCCGACACGGCCGACCGGGCGGCAAGGGGTTATGCGGCGATCATCGCCGCCATCGACGCGGGCGACCTCGACCTCTCACCGGAAATCGCCGCGGCCGCCCGCGCGGAGTTCGCCGCCAATGCCAGCGCCAACGAGGCGTTCCAGGCGGCCCAGGGCGCCGGCGAAGTCAAGAACCTGGAAGCCTGGCTGGCGTCATGACGGTGGTGCTGGTGACGGGCGCGGCGCGGCGAATCGGCCGCCATCTGGCGCTCGGCTTCGGGCGGGCAGGCTGCTCCATTGGTATTCACTACAACGGCTCGCGGAGGGAAGCGGAGACGCTTGCAGCGCGAATTGAGCGGACGGCCCTGCTTCCGGCCGACCTTTCCGAGTGGAATGCCGCGGAGAGCCTGATCGCCGGTTGCGAGGCCGCGCTCGGGCCGGTCGATGTGCTCGTCAACTGCGCATCCACCTTCGAGTATGACGATATGGAAACCCTGGAAGCCGCCACCTGGGAGCGAAATATCGCCGTCAACCTGGCGGCCCCGGTGAACCTTATCCGGGCGGTCGCGGCCCGGGGCCGCCCGGCCGTCGCCATCAATTTCCTCGACTTCAAGGTCTGGCGGCCGAGCGCGTCATTCCTGTCCTACACGCTTGCCAAGACGGCCCTGCAAAACGCCACGACGATGCTGGCGCAGGCGCTGGCGCCGACCGTCCGGGTCAATGCGGTCGCGCCCGGCGTGGTGCTGCCCAGCGGCGGCCAGAGCGCCGACGAATACCGGGCGGTTGTCCGGTCCACCCTTCTCAGGCGGGAGATTGCGCTCGACGACATTTTCGGGGCCGTGCGTTACCTGGTCGAAACGGAGAGCGTGACCGGAGAAACGCTCTACGTTGACGCCGGATTCCGCTTTCAGGACTATGAGGACGTCGAGACGGCGATGATCGAGGAATGACGCGGACTTGGCAGCGTGTGGCTCTGGAAGGCATTACGGTCGAGGCCAGGGTTGGCGTTGCGGACTGGGAACGCCATCCTGACAAGCGCCAGCGCCTGCTGGTCGATGTAGAGATGACACGGCCCGAATGGGACGCGGCCCGGAGCCTCGACGATTGCATCGACTATGACCGTGTCTATCGGCATGTGACCTCGGAGTGGCCCGCCCGCCCGCACACCGACCTGCTGGAAACGCTGGTGGACGAGCTTCTCGATGTCTGCCTGCAGGACCCCAGAGTGGCCTGGTGCCGCGTCCGGGTGCGCAAGCCGGATGTCTATAACGGGCGCGCCGTGCCCGTCGTGGAAGCTGCGCGCGAACGATGATCTCCGAAGCGGTCCGGGCCGCCCGCACGCTTCCCGCCCTGTTGGACGCGCTGGCGGACAGCGCGCCCGACCGCGAATTCCTGGTCTATCGCAACGAGCGCTGGACCTATGGCGCCTTCCGGGACGAAGCCGCCCGCCTGGCCGCCGGCCTCGCCGCGCACGGCGTCCGGCGGGGCGACAATGTCGGCCTGTTGATGGGCAATTGCGCGGAATGGCTGCTCGTCATGTTTGCGGCGCTGTCGGTCGGCGCACGGGTGGTCGCGGTCAACACCTGGTTTCGCGGCCGCGAGCTTCGCCATGTGTTCGCCAAGGTGGACATCAAGCTGCTGGTAGCCGCCGACCGCTATCTCGGCCAGGACTATGCCGCTCTGCTCCGGGAGGCCGGCGCATTCCGGGAAGTGCCGACGGTCGTCATCCTCGGCGAGGCACTGCCCGGCGCTTTGCCCTTCGCCGTTCTCCGCCACGAACCCGGCGCCCTTTCGGGCCCGGAACCGGACGATGTAGCCCAAGTCCTGTTCACCTCCGGCACGACGGCCATGCCGAAGGGGGCTCAGCTCACCCATCGCGGCATAATCGAGAACATGCGCCCCATCGGCGAACGGATGCGGCTCAGGCCTGAGGACCGGGTCTGGCTCGCGATCAACCTCTTCTGGAGCTTCGCCGCCGCCAACGCCCTCGGGGTCGCGCTCACCCATGGAGCGGCCGTCGTCCTCCAGCATGCCTTCGAGCCCGGTGAAGCGATAGCGCTCATCGAGCGGGAACGCTGCTCCGTCTTCTACGGCCTGCCCAATATGGCTCATGCGATGTGGGAGCATCCCGACCGGCCTTCGCGCGACCTTTCTTCGCTGAGAACGGGCCTTTCCATCGGCACGCCCGGCGAGATGGCCCTGATCGAACGCCTCGGCGTCTCCCGAATCCTTCAAGTTTACGGTTTGACGGAAGCCTATGGAAATTCAGCGGTTTGCGACTATGGCGATCCGGTCGAGGTCCGGCACGCAACATGCGGCCGCCCGTTGCCGGGACAGGAATTCCGGCTCGTCGACCCCGGGACCGGTCTGGATGGAGAGCAGGGCGAAATCTGGCTGCGCGGGCGGAACATGACGGGCTATTACAACGACCCGGAGCGCGACGCCGAAATTTTCACGGCGGACGGCTGGATGAAGACCGGAGACCTCGCGGCATGGGACGATAGCGGCAGGCTGCTCTTCCGGGGACGCCTCAAGGAAATGCTGAAATCGGGCGGTATCAATATCGCGCCGCGCGAGATCGAAATGTTCCTGCAGGACCAGCCGGGCGTCGCGGAAGCCTATGTCGTCGGCCTGCCGGACACCGTGAAAGGCGAGGTGCCTGTAGCAGTCGTGGTCGCGGCGCCCGGGGCGTCGCCGGACGCAGAAGCGCTCAGGCGGGCCTGCCGGGCGGAACTTGCTGCCTACAAGACGCCGCGGCGCATCGAGATCGTCGAGCGCGCAACCCTGCCGGTCACCGCCACGGGCAAGGTCCGCAAGCTGGAACTGGCGAACCGGCTCGCTCAGCCGTCATAGTCCACCCGGTCCACCATCATGCCGGCCTCTTCGCGAAGCTCGGCCACGCGCGAAAGCGGCAGCGTGTCGGCCTTGAAGGACGAGAGGCGCTCCGGTCCGGGAACATCGGGCCGGACAGGGTATTCGCCGTTGATCTCCGTGTAGATGGCCTGGCCCTCCTTGCCCGATGCAAATTCCAGCAGCGCCACCGCATTGGCTTCGTTCGGCGCCCCTTTCACCAGCGAGGCCCCGGAGATGTTGACGTGGGCCCCGCGGCCTTCCTGGTTCGGAAATACGACCCGGACCGACTCGGCCCACGGTCGCTGCTTCGGGTTGTCGAGCATCTTGTGGAAATAATAGTGGTTTCCGATCGACACATCGCACTCGCCGGCAAAGATCGCCTTTACCTGCGCGGTGTCGTTGCCTTGCGGGCGGCGGGCGAGATTCGCTTTCAACCCCCTGAGCCAGGCTTCGGCTTTTTCCGCGCCGTGATGCGCGATCATCGAGGAAATGAGCGCGATGTTGTACACGTGCTTGCCGCTGCGGGTGCAGATGCGCCCCTTCCATTCAGGGTCCGCAAGCTGCTCATAAGTCCGGATCGCACTTTCGGGAACACGGTCGCGGGACACGTAGATGATCCGCGTCCGGGTGGTCAGCCCGTACCATGTACCGTCCGGGTCCCGGAGCGAAGCCGGGATATTGGCAGCCAGCGTGTCCGTTTTGAGCGGCTTCACCACACCAGCCTTGACGGCATCGTGCAGCCTGCCGATATCGACCGTGAAGACGAGATCGGCCGGGCTGGCTTCCCCTTCCGTTTTCAGCCGTTCGATCAGACCCTTCTTGGCGAAGACGACATTGACCTTGATGCCGGTCTTTTCCTGGAAGGCCTTGAAGAGCGGCTTGACCAGGAACGGCTGACGGTAGGAATAGACATTGACGTCCTGAGCCGCGGCCGAACTCAAGGCGGCAAGGGCAATACCAGCGAAAGCGGCGACCCCGAGGATGCGGCGGCGCATGGAGCCCTCCCTTCCTTTCATTACGCGATTGATATTCATTCGCAATGAAAGGAAGGTCAAGTCACTTGCACAAGGTGCGAGTGCTTCGCATTATCGCGACAAATTAGCGCGGCAAGCCGTGTAACCAGTCCGAGAGCGCCTTGCCGATCTCGTCGGGAGAGTCTTCCTGGATGAAGTGACTTCCCTTGACCTTCGCCACGGTCTGGTTGGGCCAGCCAAGGCAGAACTCCCTTTGCGGGCCGGTCAGGATGGCTCCGGGTTCGGCGTCGATGAAGAGCTTGGCGACATCCGAAGCCGCCAACCATTCCGAGTAGGCGTGCACGATCTCCACGACATCGGCAGGCTCTCTGGAGATCGGGATCTCGCGCGGCCATGTCAGCGTCGGGCGGCGGTCTTCGCCGGGCTCCGCAAAGGGCCGGCGGTAAACCGCCATTTCCTCTTCGGACATCTTCCGGAGGATCGAGCCGGGCAGCACGCGCTCCACGAACACGTTCTTCTCCAGCACCATCCCTTCGCCCGCCGGAGAACGGAAGCCCTGGAACACGGCCTTTGCCGCTTCCGGCCATTCATCCCAGGTCACCGGCCGGACAAGCGCTTCCATGTAGCAGAAGCCCTTCACCCGGTCGCGGTGCCGGTTGCCCCAGTCGAAACCGAGCGCCGAACCCCAGTCATGGATGACGAAAACGGCGTTGCCGCCCAGGCCGACGGCATCAAGGAAGCCGTCCAGATATTCGCGGTGCTCGACGAAGCGGTAGCTGCCGGGCCCGGGATCGCCGAGCTTGTCGCTGTCGCCCATGCCGATCAGGTCGGGCGCCAGACAGCGGGCCTGGCCCGAGACGTGCGGCATGATGTTGCGCCAGAGATAGGAGGACGTCGGATTGCCGTGGAGGAAGACGACGGGGTCGCCCTCCCCCATTTCGACATAGGCCATTCGCTTGCCCCTCACCTCGATGAAGGACTTCGGCAGCTCGACGGCATTCATGGACGGTTATTCCCCGGAAAAGACCGGCTTGCGTTTCTCGGCGAAGGCGCCGACGCCTTCGCGCCCGTCAGCGCTGGACGCGCGAGCGGCGATGGAACGGGACTCGAGTTCCATCTGCGTTTCGAGACCATTCTGGAAGCTCTCCATCATCAGCCGCTTGACCGCGCCGTAGGCCCCGGTCGGCCCTTCGGCGAAGGCGCGCGCCTGCTTTTCCGCCTCCGCCATCAGGTCGTCGTCCGGAACCACGCGATCGACGATGCCGAGTTCCATCGCTTCGGCGGCGCCCAGCATCCTGTTCGTCAGCGCCAGTTCCTTCGCGCGCCGGAAACCGACCAGCCGGGGCAGGAACCCTACCGTATGCACACATCTCAAACGTTGTGTGTTTTGGGTTTGAAGGTTTGCGCTTTTTGGGCGGTTCTGATTCTTTGTGTTTGAAGGGTTTCGAGCCTTGCCAGGAGGGTTTGAGGGATGGTGGATGGCGTGTCGTTT
>JAJEAZ010000371.1 GCA_022824105.1 Alphaproteobacteria bacterium | reverse complement strand
CTGGACCGGCTGATCGACATGCCCTGCACCCGTCCCGCGAGCGTCATGTTCGGCGGTCCCGACCTCGACATCCTTTTCGTCCCGTCGATCCGGGATTCCGGCAATGTGCGAGGGGACAAGGAAATCGACGGCGCCCTGTTCGCGATCCACGGCCTCGGCATCGCGGGCATCCCGGAACCGCGCTTCGCGGGTTAGGCGCGTCCGGAAACGGCGGGCCAGCAATATCGGGTCCGGCTCAGTTCCATGCCCCAGCGCTCGACCGTCGCCCGGACGCCGGGGCGGCCCCCGAGCCGCCGGTAGAATTCCGCCGCCGGGTTGCCGTCGAGAACCCAGAGCGAAACCGGCCCGTCCAGGAATTCCGCCATGCGGCGGAACAGCATGCGCCCGACGCCCCGGCGCTGTGCGTCCGGCCGGACGTAAAGCGTCGTGATTTCGCCCGTCTCGCGGCTCGCGCTGCCGAAACCCGCAATGCCGTCGCCGTCGGCAACGAATACCTGCCCCAACTCCGCTTCCGGGTTGCGGATCGCGCGGCGCCAGCGGCGCGTTTGCCGCCGCCGGGAGAGCCCGTCCAGCACTTCCCGCGGCAACAGCCCGGCATAGGCGCTGCGCCAGGTTTCGACATGGACCCCGGCAATCGCCTCCGCATCGCCGTCGCGCGCGAAGCGGACGGTCACGCCCATTCGCGGCCGGGATGGTAGTTGGGCGGCTCGCGGGTCATGGCGACATCGTGCACATGGCTTTCGCGAAGGCCCGAATTGGTGATCCGGACGAAGCTGGTGCGCTCCTGCAGGTCGGCAATGGTAGCCGAGCCGGTGTAGCCCATCGCCGAGCGCAGGCCCCCGACCAATTGCTGGACGACGTTGGAAACCGGCCCCTTGTAGGGAACCCGTCCTTCCACGCCCTCCGGCACCAGTTTGAGGGTGTCGTTGACCTCTTCCTGGAAGTAGCGGTCGGCGGAGCCGCGCGCCATGGCGCCGACCGATCCCATGCCGCGATAGGACTTGTAGGACCGCCCCTGGTAGAGGAAGACCTCGCCCGGACTCTCTTCCGTGCCGGCGAACAGCGAGCCGATCATGGCGCAGTCGGCGCCTGCGGCGATGGCCTTGGCAAGATCGCCGGAAGACTTGATGCCGCCGTCGGCAATCGCCGGCACGCCCGCCTCCCGGCAAACGGACGCCGCTTCCGCGATAGCCGTCAGCTGCGGCACGCCCACCCCGGCGACGATGCGGGTGGTGCAGATCGATCCCGGACCGATGCCGATCTTGATCGCATCCGCCCCGGCGTCGATCAGCGCCCGCGCTCCGTCCGCGGTGGCGACGTTGCCGGCGATGATCTGCGTGTAGTTGGAGAGGCGGCGGACCCGGTCCACCGCCGCAACCACGCCCTCGGAATGGCCGTGCGCGGTGTCCACCACGATGGCGTCGACATCGGCGTCGAACAGGGCTTCCGCGCGCGCCAGGCCGTCGCGCCCGATTCCGGTTGCGGCCGCCACCCTCAGCCGGCCCTGCTCGTCCTTGGTCGCCATCGGGAATTGCGCCGCCTTGTCGATATCCTTGACCGTAATGAGTCCGACGCAGGCCCCCTTGCCGTCCACGACCACCAGTTTCTCGATCCGGTGCCGGTGCAGCAGCTGCTTGGCGTCACCGGACCCCACCCCTTCCGGCACGGTGACGACTTCGCGCGTCATCAGTTCGGAAACCGGCTGCCTCATGTCGCTGGCGAAGCGGACGTCGCGATGGGTCAGGATCCCGACCAGGCGGCCGCTTTCCTCGACCACCGGAATGCCGGAGATGCGGTTCTCGGCCATAACCGCCAGAGCCTCGGCCAGGGGCCGCCCCGGCCCGATCGTCAGCGGGTCCACCACCATGCCGGACTCGAACTTCTTGACCCGGCGAACCTCCGCTGCCTGGCGCTCGATTTCCAGGTTCTTGTGGATACAGCCGAGCGCGCCCGCCTGCGCCATGGCGATCGCAAGGCTCGCCTCGGTCACGGTATCCATGGCCGCCGAAACGACGGGCAGCGCCAGCTCGATTTCCGCGGTCAGGCGGGTGCGGGTGTTCGCCGTCGCAGGCAGTATGGACGAGCCGGCCGGTTGCAGCAGCACATCGTCGAAAGTCAACGCCAACGGGATGGCATCGAGGTCGCGCAAGGCAAGGCGTCCCATGTCACCGGGGTTGACGGCTTCTTATACGCGCCTCAGCCGGAATGTGAAGCCGCGCCGCCCGCGGCCCGAAATCCGATAGCCACCAGATAAAGTTCCGATGAGTCCTTCCGGCTCGCATCCGGCTTCGCGTGGCGTACCGAGGCAAAGTCCTTCTTCAACACATTCAGGAGGTCATGGTGCATACCTCCTTGAAAAATCTTGACAACAAACGCGCCTCCTGGCCGCAACAGGACACGCGCGGCATCGTATGCAAGGTCCGCGAGCGCCGCGATGCGCAACCGGTCCGTCGCGGCGTGGCCGGTCGTGCGCGGAGCCATGTCGCTCAGCACGAGGTCGGCGCCGTCCGGAAGCGCCGCTCCGAGTCGCGCCGGCGCATCGCCGCTTTCGAGGTCGAGCACGAGGCACAGGGCCCCGACCACCGGCTCCATCGGCTGGAGGTCCGCCGCCACCACCAGCCCGCCGGAGCGCGCCACCGCCACCTGGGTCCATCCGCCGGGAGCCGCGCCGAGATCGAGCACCCGGCCTCCCCGCTTCAGCAGGCGGAAGCGGTCGTCGAGCTGCATCAGCTTGAAGGCCGCCCGCGAGCGCAGCCCCTGCCGTCTCGTCTCCGCCACATAGGCGTCGCTCAACTGGCGTTGCAGCCAGCGCGTCGATGCCGTTTTGCGGCCCTTGGCGGTGCGGAGACGGGCTTTCAGGCCGCTCTGCCGGCCCGGTCGCGCGCGGGGAGGCCGGTTCACGCCGCCACCCCGTCCCCGGCAATCAGGTTGAACAGGATGCCCTCCCGCACGCCCCGGTCGGCAACCCGGATCGAGCCCACGGGCCACATCCGGCAGATCGCTTCGAGGATGGCGCAGCCGCCGACCGCCATGTCGGCCCGCTCGCGGCCGATGCAGGGCAGCTGCGCCCGGCCCTCCCGATCCAGCCGGCGCAGCGTGGCGGACACGGCGTCGACGTCGCCGAAGCCGAGCGAGCATCCGTCCACGAGGTCGCGGCGATAACGGGCGAGGCCGAGATGCAGGCCGGCGACGATCGTCACCGGGCCTGACGTGCCGAGCATCTGGACCCGGCCGGCCGCCACCGCGGCGGAAATGCCGTTCTTTTCGTCGAACCGGCGCAGCCAGGGAACAACGGCCTCGGTCATGGCCCGGTAGGTGCGGTCGGAAATGCGGTCGGAGCCGAAGGTCTCGGCCATGCGGGCCACGCCCCAGGGCAGGGAGATCGAATCCAGCAGGCGCGGGCTTGCCCGGCGCGCCACCGCCAGCCACATCAGCTCGCTGCTGCCGCCGCCGATATCGAACACCAGCGCCCGCCCGCGCGAGGAGTCGAGCAGGGGCGTGCAGCCCGCCGCCGCCAGGGCCGCCTCTTCTCCCGCGCCGATTATTTCCAGCCGCACGCCCGTTTCGCGCTTCACCCGATCGACGAAACTCGCGCAATTGTCGGCCCGGCGGCAGGCATCGGTCGCCACGCACCGCATTTGCGTCACCCGCCGCCGCCTGATCTTGCCGGCGCAGATGTGCAGAGCCGCGATGGTCCGCTCGATGGCTCTCTCCGAGAGCCGCCCTGTCGCCTGAAGTCCTTCGCCGAGCCGAACGATGCGTGAAAAGCTGTCGAGCACGTCGAAGCCGCTGCTCGAGGGCCGTACGACGAGCAGGCGGCAATTGTTGGTGCCCAGATCGAGCGCCGCATACACCGGACCTTCGGTGGGCGGTCCTGCTTCCTGCCGCTGCCTTTGCATCGCCGTTCGAACTCCCCCGCCATGATAGCGGGGAAGCGGAAACATTGCTCCTCTTCAACGGCCCGGGGCAGCAACCACGGCGATCGGCGCCCGGCGGTTGGAGCGGGTCGTCGGAGAACCGGGCGTGCGGCTACGGCGCAGTCCCGGCGGCTCACAAGATGCTGTCGGCGCCGGCGCGCGCGCAATCCTCGTCTTCTTCCCCGGTGCCGCCGCCGACACCGCAGGCGCCCGCCACCGATCCGTTCCGGATGACCGGCACGGCGCCGCGCCCGAGGATCATGCGTCCTCCGTCGGCGGCGACAATGCCCCGGAATGTCGGGTGGTCCGCGCGTTCCGTGAGGTCTCCGCTCGGCCTGCCGAAGGCGGCGGATGCGGCGGCCTTGCCCTGGGAGCCGTAAACGGCGGCCCATATCGCGCCGTCCATCCGCTGGAAGGCAAGCAGGCGCCCGCCGGCATCGCAGACCGCAACGCAGATGCGGATGCCGAGACCCTCAGCATGCGCAAGCGCTGCCTCGGCGATGCTGTTGGCTTCTTGAAGGGTGAGCGACATGGAATTTCTCCGAACGTGAGAGGCGCCAGGGCCGAACCGCCCGCATCGGGCGCGGCCACTCTACACCAGGCGTTTCCGACATGGGCATGGCGCGGCTCAACGGAACGGTCGCTCGACGCAGCGGCCGGGACAGTGGCTGGCCATGCGGCCCGGGCACGGAAGCTGCGCCGCCGCTTCTCTCCTCTGGCCGAGACGGGAATGCGGAGCGCCAGGGAACGTCATGGAATGTCATGAGATGTCATGTTCCGTATGCGCACGGCACATATTCGCTAGTCCGTTCCGGCATGACGAGAGGAGGGCGGGCCGACGGAGACCCCTGCGGAAGTGTCATGTTTTGTCATGTTCCGTCATGCGGCCCTCTCGAAATGTCATGTTTTGTCATGCGGGGCCGTCCCTGCCGGATTCACGCATCTGTCTTTGGTGGTTTCGCAACGCGCGCCCCCCAACCGCCGCCCCGGCCCCCGCCTGTCCCCGCCTCCGAGCGGGGAAGCCGGGGCCCGGCCTCGATCCTCGCGGCAGCCCCGGATCGGGGTCCGGGGTGACGAAAAGGGAGGACGCGGTGATGCGAACGGGAATCGAGCGGGACACAGCCGGGCCGGCAGGCGCGCCGGATACGCGGCGAACCGGGATGTGCGCATGCGGCAAGCTGTGCGGCCGGAACTTCGGCGGCGGGCGCGAGCCTTGCGGCCGGCATCGCCGCCAGTGCGGGGCGGGGTTGGTTGCGGTCATTCGTGCCTCCTTCGGGGCAAAGGGCGGGACAGGGGTGTCCCTGTTTTGCGCGCGTTTCGCGTGCGGGCGCGGGCGGGTGTCGGCGCCGGCGCGGTTCGCGCGCCTGATTGCGCGCGCGAGACGGCGCACGCACCTCTCGCGCTTGCTCACGCCGGGG
>JAJEAZ010000082.1 GCA_022824105.1 Alphaproteobacteria bacterium | reverse complement strand
CGGCATGACGGCGGGCTACGGCCAGCAATCGGCGCGTGGCCCAGGCGAAGTCCGCGGCTTCGAGTTCGAGTTGCGCCAGCGGGTCGGCGCGGTGGGCGTCGAATCCGGCCGACACCAGGACCAGTTCCGGGCGGAACGCCTCCACCGCCGGCAGGACGCGCTCCTCGAATCGTTCGCGGAACGCCTTGCCGCCGGCCCCCGGAGGCAGCGGGGCGTTGACGATCTGCCCGTGCGCTCCGGATTCGCGCTCCGCGCCCGTACCCGGATAGAGCGGCATCTGGTGCGTCGAGGCGAACAGCACGTTCGGCTCGTCCCAGAAGACCGCCTGCGTGCCGTTGCCGTGATGGACGTCGAAATCGACCACGGCGACGCGGCCGAGGCCGTGGACCGCGCGCGCATGCGCCGCGCCGACGGCGATGCTGTTGAAGAAGCAGAACCCCATGGCGCGGGCGGGCTCCGCATGGTGGCCCGGCGGGCGCATGGCGCAGAAGGCGGTGTCCGCCTCGCCGCCGGCCAGCGCGTCCACTGCCGCAACCGCGGCGCCTGCCGCCCGGAGCGCCGCATCCTTCGTTCCCGGCGAGGCGACGGTGTCGGCGTCGAAGCGCACATAGCCCCGCTCCGGCATGTTGCCGAGCACGAGGTCCACATAGTCCCCGGAGTGGGCGCGCTCCAGCGCCTCCCGCCGGGCTTCCGGCGGCTCCCGGCGCTCAAGGCCGCGAAAGTCCGGGGCGTCGAGCGCCGCCGCAACCGCGCCGGCCCGCGCCGCGCGTTCGGGATGGCCGGGGCCGGTATCGTGGCCGGCCGCGCATTCGTGGTGGAAAAGCAGCGTGGTCATGGCGATTCCGGCCTCCCGGCCGCTCGGGGTTGCCGATCCGCCATCATAACCGGAACGCCCGCAAGCGCGGCCGGGCTTGCGGAAGAGGCAGCACGTCTCGTTGACTTCCAACGCGCCCGGTCCCAATTTGCCGCGCCGTCCGTCGGCAGAGCGGCGGCAAGAGAGCTGCCCATGACAATCATCGCGGCGCCGTCCCTATCGTCGCATTTCGTTAGCTTCGCCGCCGGTTCGGCATTGCTGGCGCTTACGGCGCTCGGGCCTTCCGGGGCCGAGGCCCAGCGTCCCGCTCCGGTCCGGGTGGACAAGGTCGTCATCCAGCCGCTGGCCGAGACGGCGCCGGTGTTCGGCAGGCTCGTTTCCCGTATGCGCGGTTCCGTGGCCGCCCAGACGATCGGCGCCGTCACCGAAATGCGCGTGCAGGTGGGCGACCGGGTGTCGGAAGGCGATGTGCTGGCCGTGCTCGACATCGAAAAGCTCACCTCGGAGCGCGACGCGCGCGCCGCCACGGCGGACGCCGTCGCCGCCCGCGCCGTCGCCGCCGGGGCCCGCCTGGAGCGGGTCGAGCAGGAGATCGCGCGCTACGAGAAGCTGCGCCGCTCGGCGGCCTTCAGCAAGGCGCGCCTGCAGGACAAGGAGCAGGAGCGGTCGTGGCTGCGCTCCGAACTGGACGCGGCGCGCGCGCAGCTCGTTCAGGCGAAAGCCAGCCTGGCGCTGGCGGAAATGAACCTCGCGCGGGGCACCGTCCGCGCGCCCTATGACGGCGTGGTTACCGCCCTTCACACCGAGATCGGCTCCTATCTGAAGGAAGGCGGCGCGGTGGTGGCGCTGGTCAACGACCGCGACCTCGAGATCGAGGCGGACGTGCCGGCTGCGCGCATCGCCGGGCTGGCGCCGGGGGCCCGGGTGGCGGTGCGGCTGCCGGACGGCACGACGCACAGCGCAAGGGTGCGCGCTATCGTGCCGGACGAAAATGCAATGACGCGAACCCGCCTGGTGCGCTTCACGCCCGATTTCGGCCGGACGGCAACGCCGCTGGCTGCGAATGCGGCCGCGACGGTCGTCCTGCCCGTCAGCACCCCGGCTCCCGCGCTCACGGTCCACAAGGACGCTATCGTGCGCCAGGGGCCGCAGGCCCTTGTCTATGTCGCCAACAACGGCAAGGCAGAGCGCCGCCCGGTAAGCCTCGGCCGCGCTTCCGGGACCCGGTTCGAGGTGCTGGACGGGCTGGCGGAGGGCGACCTCGCCATCGTGCGCGGCAATGAGCGGCTGCGCCCCGGCCAGCCGGTGCTCGTGCCCGGCATGAAGGCGGCCGAGCCCGGCGGGTCCGGCAAGGACCCGCAGAAGGCGAAAACCGGATGAACCTCGTCCGCTTCGCGATCGACCGCCCCATCGCCGTGATTGCGGCGGTGCTCATGGTCGTGCTGTTCGGGCTGGTGGCGCTTGAGACGATCCCGATCCAGCTGACCCCGGACGTGCGCAAGCCGGTGATTACCGTGCAGACCTACTGGCCCGGCGCCGCGCCGGCGGAAGTCGAGCGCGAGATCGTCAACCGCCAGGAGGAGATGCTGAAGGGCGTCGAGGGCCTGGAAGAGGTTGAGAGCCGGTCGGAGAACGGGCGCGCCAGGGTCACGCTCACCTTCGCCATCGGCACCAATATGGACCGTGCGCTCCTGCTGGTCGCAAACCGGCTCGACCGCGTGACCGGCTATCCGGACGAAGCCGACCGCCCGACCCTGCGCACGGCGGGCGCGGAAGACAACGCCATCGCCTGGTTCGTGATCCAGACCGCAAAGGACAACCCGCGGCCGATCCACACCTACGGCGATTTCGTGGAGGAGGTGGTCCAGGACCAGCTGGAGAGGGTGCAGGGCGTCTCGCGAACCGATGTATTCGGCGACGTCCGGCGCGAGTTGCACATCACGGTCCTGCCCGAGCGGATGGCGCAGTTCGGCCTGACCGTGACCGAGATCACCCAGAGGCTCCGGGCCGCCAACGCATCCGTTTCCGCAGGCGACGTGGAAGAGGGGAAACGCCGCTACCTCGTCCGCGCCCAGGGCGAACTGGATACGCCGGAAGCGGTGCGCGCTGTCGTGCTGCGCACCCAGTCCGACGGCGCCACGGGGCGGATCGGGCGGGTCACGGTGGGCGACATTGCCGATGTCTCCTACGGCTATTCCGAGCCGCGCGCCCGCATCCGCCGGCTCGGCGACAACGCCGTCGTGATGAACGCCAAGCGGGAGGCGGGCGCCAATGTCATCGAGACCATGGAAGGCGTGCGCGCCGCCGTCGCCGAGCTGAACGACTCCGTGCTGCCCGGCGAGGGCCTCGTCATGGAACAGGTCTATGACGAGACCGACTACATCGTCTCCGCCATCGGCCTCGTGCGGCAGAACATCGTCGTCGGCGGCGCGCTTGCCGCCATCATGCTGCTGCTGTTCCTCCGGTCCTGGCGGCCGACGCTGATCGTCTCGCTGGCGATTCCGGTCTCGGTCGTGGGCTCCTTCGTCGCCATGGCCATGCTCGGGCGTTCGCTGAACGTCGTGTCGCTCGCCGGCATCGCCTTTGCGGTCGGCATGGTGGTGGATGCCGCGATCGTGGTGCTGGAGAACATCTACCGGCTGCGGGAGCGCGGCATGCCGCCGCGCGAGGCCGCGCTGCGCGGCGCCAGCCAGGTATGGGGGGCGATCCTGGTCTCGGCGCTGACCACGGTGCTGGTCTTCGTGCCGATCCTCGCCATGGACCTTGAGGTCGGGCAGCTGTTCCGCGACATCGCGGTCGCGATCTCGGTGTCGGTCATGCTGTCGCTTCTGGTCGCCATTACGGTCATCCCGGCATTGTCGCGCCGCCTGCTCGCCACGCGCGTGTGGACCGGCGGGCGCTTCGAGGTGCCGGTGCTGGACGGCCTCGCCCGGCGCTATGCGCGCGCGACGCTCGCCTATGCCGGAGCGGTGGTGCGGAACCGCAAGGCCGCCCTGGTCTCCGTTGCGGCCATCGTCGGGCTTGCGGTCGCCGTCGCCTGGTGGCTGACGCCCAAGCTGGACTACCTGCCGGACGGCAGCCGCAATTTCGTGCTCGGCCGGGTGCTGCCGCCGCCGGGCTATAATCTCAGGACGAACAGCGAAATCGCGCGCGAGATCGAAGACGCGACGCGCGCGCTCTGGGCGAGCGAGACCGGCCCGGAGTCCGAGCCCGGCCAGCCGCCCAAGATCGCCAACTTCTTCTTCGTGGCCCTGCCGTCCTACACATTCGTGGGCGCGTCCTCCGTCGATCCGACAAGGCCGGAGGAACTGGTGCCCGTCCTGCAGCGTTCCGCGCTGCGCGAGCCCGGCACCTTCGGCTTCTTCACCGTGGCGTCGATCTTCGGGCGCGGCATCGGCGGCAAGCGGTCGATCGACCTCGACATTTCCGGGCCGGACCTGGGAACCGTCATGGCGGTGGCGGGGCGGGCGACCGGCATGACGGCGGCGGCGCTGCCGCGCAATGAGGGCAACCAGCTCCGCCCCATTCCCGGCCTCGAACTCGGCGCGCCGGAAGTGCGCGTGATGCCGGACCGGCTCCGGCTTGCGGACAACGGTGTGTCGGCGCGCGAACTGGCCGACACCATCGACGCCTTCAATGACGGGCTCCGGGTCGCGCGGGTGACCATAGACGGCCGGCGCACCAACCTGATCCTCAAGGGGCCGACCGACAATGTCTCCTCCACCCAGGGCATCGACTTCCTGCCGGTGGTGACGCGGAACGGCTACATCCTGCCCGCCTCCTCGCTCGCCAACATCGAGGTGACCAGCGGGCCGACCGAAATCCGGCACAAGGAGCGGGTGCGCACGGTCACGCTGCAGATCCGGCCGCGCGCGCAGATGCCGCTCGAAGAGGCGATGGACCTCGTCCGCGCCGAGGTCATCGGCCCGCTCCGGGCCGGCGGCCTGCCCGATGGCGTCAAGCTCCGGCTGTCGGGCGCCGCCGACCAGCTCACGATCACCTGGAACCACATCGTCATCGACCTGCTGATCGCCGTCGCCATCGTGTTCCTGGTCATGGCGGTGCTGTTCGAGAGCTTCATCTATCCGCTGGTCATCATGATCTCGGTGCCGCTGGCGACGGCCGGCGGCGTGCTCGGCCTTGCGGTGCTGAACCTGTTCGCCTTCCAGCCGCTCGACATGCTCACCCTGCTGGGTTTCATCATCCTGGTCGGCATCGTCGTCAACAACGCCATCCTGCTTGTCCACCAGGCGCTGTTCCATATCCGCGAAGGCAATATGACGCCGTCGGACGCGATCCGCGAGGCGACGAAAGACCGGCTGCGCCCGATCTACATGTCCACGCTCACCAGCATTTTCGGCATGGCGCCGCTGGTGTTGTTTCCGGGCGCGGGCTCGGAGCTCTATCGGGGGCTCGGCTCGGTCGTGCTGGGCGGACTGGCGCTCTCGGCGGTGCTGACGCTCACCATCGTCCCGCCGCTGCTCGGCCTGATCCTCGCCCCGCTGGAGGAACGCCGTCGCAACCGTGTGGCCGCGGCGACCGCAGCGGCGGAGTGACCCTGCCGGACCGGCAGCCGGTCGTGCTAAGACTCGGAACGGACGATTGTCGGAGAAGACCCACTTATGAAATTCGGCATATTCTACGAGCACCAGCTGCCGCGCCCCTGGGCTGAGGACAGCGAGCAGCGCCTGCTGAACGAATCGCTCGCGCAGATCGAGCTGGCCGACCGGCTCGGCTACGACTACGCATGGGAAGTCGAACACCACTTCCTGGAGGAGTATTCGCACTCCTCCGCGCCGGAAGTGTTCCTCGGCGCGGCCAGCCAGCGCACCCGCAATATCCGCCTCGGCCACGGCGTCATCCAGCTCACCACCAACCACCCCGTCCGCGTCGCCGAAAAGGTCTCGACCCTCGACCTGCTCTCCGGCGGGCGGGTGGAGCTCGGCCTCGGCGAGGCGCAGGGGCCGGTGGAGCTGCATCCCTTCGGCGTGCAGGTGCGCTCCAAGCGCGACCGCTGGATCGAGGGCGTGAAGGCGACGATCCCGCTCTTCACCGAGACCGCCTTCGAGTTCAGCGGCGAGTTCTACAGCTACCCGAAGCGCAATGTCGTGCCGAAGCCGCTGCAGAAGCCGCATCCGCCGCTCTGGGTCGCCTGTTCCAATATCGAGACCATCGAGGATGCCGGACGCTGGGGCATGGGGGCGCTTGGCTTCCAGTTCGTCTCGCCGGAAGCGGCGAAGGCCTGGGTCAACCGCTACTACCTCAACCTCACCCGCAATCTCGACAGGATCTGTGACTACCCGGTCAACCCGAACATCGCCATGGTCTCGGGCTTCATGTGCTGCGAGACCGACGAGGAAGCCATCGAGAAGGCGGCCGGGTGGACCTTCTTCATCTTCTGCCTCAGCCACTACGGCCGGCACGGCATCTCGGCTCCCGGCGAGACCGACCTCTGGAAGCTCTACCAGGACTGGCGCCACACGGAGAAGGCGCAGCAGGCGCTGACGGCGGGGCTGATCGGCTCGCCGGACACCATCCGCCGCAAGCTGCGCGCCTTCGCCGCCGCCAATGTGGACCAGGTGATCCTGCTGAATCAGGCCGGGCAGAACACGCATGAGGACATCTGCGCCTCGCTGGAGCTGTTCGCCCGCGAGGTCATGCCGGAGTTCCATGCGATGGAGGAGGAGCACGCGGCCTGGAAGGCGGGCGTGCTCGCCGGCGAGATCGAGCTTGAGGAGCTGTCGGTCGAGGGCGCCAGGCGCTACGCGCACCAGAACGAGGACATTGTGCGCCTCACGCCCGAGCAGCTGAAGGCGAAGATGGCGGCCAAGGAAGCCGCCGCCGCGGAATAGGAGGCCCGGCCCATGCGCGCGCTCGTTCTCGAAGGCCACGGAGGCCAGGACAAGCTGTCCTTCCGCAGCGACTGGCCGGAGCCGGAGCCGGGGCCCGGCGAGGCCGTCATCCGGGTCGGGGCCTGCTCGCTCAACTACCACGACGTCTTCACCCGGCGCGGCATGCCGGGCATCAAGGTCCCGATTCCGGTGGTGCCCGGCCTCGACATCGCCGGCGAGATCGAGGCGCTCGGCGAGGGCGTCGAGGGCTGGTCCGTCGGCGACCGGGTGCTCGTTGACCCGATCTGGCCGGAGCGGGGCCTGATGGGCGAGATGCTCGACGGCGGGCTCGCGGAAAGGACGCTGTGCTCGGCCGGGCAGCTCATCGCGATGCCGGAAGGGGTGAGCTTCGCGCAGGCGGCGTCGCTGCCGGTCGCCTACGGCACCGCGCACCGCATGATGTTCGAGAACGGCCATGTGAAGGCCGGCGAAACGGTGCTGATCCTCGGCGCCTCGGGCGGCGTCGGCAATGCTTGCGTGCTGCTCGCCAAGGCGGTGGGCGCCCATGTCATCGCCGCCGCCAGCAGCCAGGAGAAGATCGACCGGCTGCTGGCGCTCGGCGCGGACGAAGGGCTGAACTATATCGAGACCCGGTTCGAGCGCGAGATCTGGAAGCGCTACGGCAAGCCCTTCCGGCGCTCCTACGAAGGCGGCGTGGATGTCGTGGTCAACTTCACCGGCGGCGACACCTGGGTGCCCTCGATGAAGGCGTTGAAGCGCGGCGGCCGGATGCTCACCTGCGGGGCGACCGCCGGTTTCGACCCCAAGACCGACATCCGCTACATCTGGACTTTCGAGTTGCAGATCCTCGGCTCCAACAGCTGGACCGTGGACGGCCTGAAGGAGATGATGGCGGATATCGCCGCCGGGCGGCTCGATCCCCCCATCGATGTCGAACTGCCGCTGGAGGAGGCCGCCGAAGGCGTGCGGATGCTGGAGGATCGTGAGGTCTTCGGCAAGATCGTGGTTGTGCCGTAGGTCCGGTTCCGGCGCGCCGCGCTGCCTCCCGATACCCCCATACTTCCCCGTTGTCGCGGGCCGGCGAATATCCCTATGATTCCCGCGACCGGGCGGCGGCGTTCCGTCCGGGATTCGAGGGTTCCCCCGCCGATGGCAGGCACCGCGTTTCGACCGGCGAACAATCCGCGCCTGGGCATCGCCATGATCTGCCTCGGCATGGTCGTCATCACCGTCAACGATTCCATCGTCAAGGCGATGTCGGACCGCTACCCGCTGCACGAGATCGTGTTCGTGCGCGCCCTGGTGGCGCTGCTGTTCAGCCTCGCCGTGCTGCGCTTCGAGGGCGGGCTGAGGGCGCTCCGCACCGGACGGCCCGCCGCCCATATCGCGCGCGGGCTCTGCATGGTCCTGGCGAATCTCGCCTTCTTCGGCGCGCTGGCATCGGCGCCGCTGGCCGACGTGACGGCGCTCTTCTTCGTCGCCCCGCTGCTCATCACGCTGCTGTCCATCCCCTTTCTCGGCGAGAAGGTCGGCATCCGGCGGTTCTCCGCCGTGCTGGTCGGGTTCCTCGGCGTGCTGGTCATGCTCCGGCCCGGAACCGGCGAACTCGAACACGCCCCGGACCGGTGGACCCTGCTGCTGCCCATGGCGGCGGCGCTCGCCTACGCCACCATGCAGATCCTGACGCGAAAGCTCCGGGCGAGCGCGCCCGCCTCGGCCATGGCGGCCTATATCCAGGTCATGTTCATTGCCGTCAGCCTGGGCTTCTTCGCCGTCGCCGGCGACGGGCGCTTCGCCGAGGGCGTGGAGAACAGGACCTGGCTGTTCCTGTTTCGCGCCTGGGTGTGGCCGACATGGGAGCACTGGCTGCTGTTCGTGCTGCTGGGCGGCCTCTCCGGCTTCATCGCCTATTCGCTGACCCAGGCCTACAGGCTGACCGACGCGGCGACGCTGGCGCCCTTCGAATATGTGGCGCTCCCCTCGGCCATCTTCCTCGGCTGGCTCGTGTTCGACCATCTGCCCGACCATTGGGTCGTGATCGGCTGCACGCTGATCGCCGGCTCCGGCATCTATGTCTACTGGCGCGAAAAGCAGCTGGCGCAGGGCGGCCGACGGCGGCCGGCAGACGCCCCCGGCCGGCCGGACGCCCCTTCGGCGCCGGGGACGGGCTGAGCCCCGTTCCTTTGCCCGCCCGGCAACCGGACGGCGTCGCCCGGCGCCCTTCCGGATGTCATGGAGTGTCATGTTTCGTCATGAGGCGCCCTGCGCCTTCCCCGCGATATGTTCCGATATGTCATGAAATGTCATGATCTGCATGCGCAGGGGACATGCCCTGCAACCTGTCCGGGCATAACGATCCATTCGTGACTCTTCCCTTCCGCCGTCGGGCTGGCGCAGACGCATGGCCCTTGTCCGTCGCCCTGGCCGGCGCGCCGACAGCCTGCCCCGGACCCCGATCCGGGGCTGCCGCGAGAACCGAGGCTGGACCCCGGATCGCCGCTGGCGCGCCGTCCGGGGTGACGAAAGGGGAACGAAGCGCGGCGCGTCCGGCGCGGTCGTCCTCTGGTGGTGGCGCTGCGCTCATGTCTTCCGCACAGGCCGCGGCAAGGGGCGCGGCGGCGGGAGCGGGCCTTTCGGTCGGCATCGCCGCCTTTCGTGTCGTTCGCCGCATTCGGCGCGGCGGCGGGGGTCGGTTGCGGTCATCGTTCCTCCTTGCTCCGACCGGGAGCGGGTCCCTGTTTCGCGCGTATCGCGCGCGGGTGCGGGCGGGTGTCGGCGCCGGCGCGGTTCGCGCGCCTGATTGCGCGCGCGAGGCAAAGGGCGCACCCCTCCCGTCGGCTTCTCGCGGGTTTTCAGAAACTGGCGCTGCGCAGCACCGGGGAAGCGGCTCCGGATGCCTCTTCCCTTAAATGTATTCTAGCACACTTCACCAAATGTCAAACCTAAATCGTGAACAAAAAGTAAAAAGATAAGATTTTTTCCTGTTCGGCGGCATCGGGGAGGATTCCGCTCCGGCCGGCGGCGCTGTCTTGCAAACCGGTAATGCAGGCAATTGAAGGTTACCGAGCAAACGCCTACCACTACCGGGAGAAACCGTCCTCCCGAGGGGCGGGACGAGCCGACAGCCGGGAAGCCCGACAATGCCCAGGAAGCGTAAACGATCGAGGTCCGGCGCCCGCCATGCGCGCAATGCGGGCGCGCCTGCCCGGCAGCAGGCCGCGGGCGCATCCGGCGCGCCGGAGCGCGGGAAGCATCCGCTCGACAACTGGATTCTCGGCCTGGCGGCAGCCGGCGTCCTGCTCACCGGCTACCTGACCCTGACCGCCTGGTTCGGCGAACACCCGGCCTGGTGCGGCGCGGAATCCGAATGCGACATCGTGCAGTCGAGCCGGTGGTCCACCCTGCTCGGCCTGCCGATGGCGCTGTGGGGGCTGCTCACCTACGCAATCCTTGCCGGCCTGGCGTGGCGGCTGCGCTCCCGCCCGCCGGCGTGGGCCGCCATGCTGCTCTTCGCCTGCATCGGCGCGGGCGTGAGCTGGTTCCTGACCCTGGTGTCCGTCTTCGAGATCGGGGCGGTCTGCGAATACTGCCTGGCATCCTTCGCGCTGATGAACCTGCTGCTCGTGCTCACGCTTCTCCGCCGCCCGTTACAGGCGCGCGAGCAGGGGTGGCGCAAGGCCCTGCAATTCCCCGTCGGAGCGGCCATCGTCCTGGCGCTCGGCCTGCATCTGCATTTCAGCGGCCTCTTCGACCCCGCCGCCGGCCCGGAGGACCCCTATCTCAAGGCGCTCGCGACCCACCTGCAGGACAGCGGCGCGCGCTTCTACGGCGCCCACTGGTGCCGGGCCTGCCAGGACCAGAAGGCCCTGTTCACCGCCTCCGCCAAGCGGCTGCCCTATACCGAATGCGCGCCTTCGGGCCCGAACGGCCCCCTCACGGCCGTCTGCACGGTCCAGGACATCCGGCGATACCCGACATGGATCGTCGAGGGCCGCCGCCTGACCGGCGTGGTGGACACCGACCGGCTCGCCCGGGCGTCGAAATTCGAATGGGACGCGACGGCGCAGGAAAAGGCGCCGGAGGGATAACCCGCTTCTACCCGTCCAATTCCCCCTCCGCCAGCATGCGGCGGAGTTCGTGTTTGAGGACCTTGCCGGTGGCGTTGCGGGGAAGGGCGTCGGTGAACAGGATGCGGCGGGGCTGCTTGAAGCGGGCGAGCTGGCCGGCGCAGTGGTCGAGGATCTGCTGCGGCTCCAGAGCCGCGCCCTCGCGGCGGACGACCACCGCGCAGCCGACCTCGCCCCAGCGCTCGTCCGGCATGCCGATCACCGCGGCCTCCCCGATGCCGTCCAGCCGGTAGAGCACATTCTCCACCTCCGCCGGATAGACGTTCTCGCCGCCGGAGATGTACATGTCCTTCCAGCGGTCCACGATGTAGTAGTAGCCCTCCTCATCGACCCAGACGGCGTCGCCCGTCTTCAGCCAATCGCCGTCGAAGGACTCGGCGGTTTCCTTCGGCTTGTTCCAGTAGCCGGGCGTCACATTCGGCCCGGCCACCTGCAGCTCTCCCCGCTCGCCGGGCGCGGCCGCGCGGCCGTCCTCGGTCATCACCCGCGTGCGGGTGTAGAGCACGGGCTTGCCGGCCGAGCCGATCTTGCGCGTGGCGTCCACGGGGTCGAGCGCCATCACCAGCGGCGCGGTCTCGGTCATGCCGTAGGCCTGGGCGAGCGGCCCGCCGCGCGCCGCCCAGACCTCGATCAGCGCATGCGGCGTGGGCGCGGCGCCGACGCCGAACACGGTGACATGGCTGAAATCCGCCTGCTCGAAGGCCGGAAGCTGCGACATGAACTGGAAATTGGCCGGCACGCCCAGGAAATTGGTGATGCCGGCTTCCGGGTCGGCCAGCAGGGCAAGGCACTGCTCGGGGTCGAAACTCCGCGCGACCACCACCTTGCCGCCCGCATGCAGCACGGGATTGGCATAGGCGTTGAGGCCACCCGTGTGGAACAGCGGCAGCACGGTGAGCGTGACCGAATCGGCGGAGATACGGTGCGGGATGCCGATATTCACCGTGTTGATGAAGGTCATGCCGTGGGTGATGCGCGCGCCCTTGGGCAGGCCGGTCGTGCCCGAGGTGTACATGATGGTGGAGAGGTCCGACATCTGCTGCGGGACCATTTCGGCCTCGCAGGGCCCCTCCTCTATCGCCGCTTCATAGTCCGACGGGCTGCCGTCGGCGGCGGTCTCCAGCCGGTGCCGGAAGCCCGTCTCCGCCTGCACGGCCGCGGCCGTCTCGGCGAAGCCCCGGTCGTGGATCATCGCCTTCGGCGCGGCGTCGCCGACGATGTAGTTGAGCTCCGGCACGGTGAGCCGCCAGTTGAGCGGCACGAACACGGCGCCGGCGCGGAAGCAGGCGAACTGTATCTCCAGATAGTCGCTGGAATTCTCCGCCAGCAGGGCCACGCGGTCGCCGGGCTCGATTCCCAGACGGCCGCGCATGAAGCCCGCGAGACTCCCGACCCGCCGGTCCATCTCCGCATAGTCGATTTCGCGACCGCTTGCGAGATCGACCAGCGCGGTGCTTTCCGGCCGCCGCGAGGCGTTATGCGCGATCCAGTCGAAGGTCTCGAATTGCATCCGTGCCGTCCCTCTCGAGCGCCCTAGAGCGGGATATTGTCGTGCTTCTTCCAGGGATTTTCCAACCGCTTGTTGCGCAGCACCTCCAGCGAGCGGCAGATGCGGAAGCGGGTGTTGCGGGGGCGGATCACGTCGTCGATATAGCCGCGCGCCGAGGCGATGAAGGGGTTGGCGAACTTCTCCGCATACTCCGCCGTGCGCCCGGCGATCTTCTCCTCGTCGCCGATGTCCTGGCGGAAGATGATCTCGACCGCGCCCTTGGCGCCCATCACGGCGATTTCCGCCTGCGGCCAGGCATAGTTCACGTCGCCGCGCAGATGCTTCGAGCTCATCACGTCATAGGCGCCGCCATAGGCCTTGCGGGTAATCAGCGTGACCTTCGGCACCGTCGCCTCGGCATAGGCGAACAGCAGCTTCGCGCCGTGCTTGATGATGCCGCCATATTCCTGGACGGTGCCCGGAAGGAAACCCGGCACATCGACGAAGGTGACGATGGGCAGGTTGAAGGCGTCGCAGAAGCGCACGAACCGCCCGCCCTTGCGCGCGCTGTCGATGTCGAGGCAGCCGGCCAGCACCTTCGGCTGGTTGGCGACGACCCCGACCGGCTGGCCGCCATAGCGCGCGAAGCCGATGACGATGTTGGCCGCCCAGTCCGGCTGGAGCTCGAAGAAGACGCCCTCATCCGCCGTCTTCCGGATCAGCTCCTTGATGTCGTAGGGCTTGTTCGGGTTGTCCGGCACCAGGCTGTCGAGCGAGGGCTCCTGGCGGTCGACGGGGTCTTCGGTGGGGCGCAGCGGCGGCGCCTCGCGGTTCGAGGAGGGCAGGAAGCCCAGGAACCGCCGGACCTGCAGCAGCGCCTCGATGTCGTTGTCCAGCGCAAGGTCGGCGACGCCCGAGCGCCTGGCATGGGTGCGGGCCCCGCCGAGCTCCTCATGCGTCACCGTCTCGTGGGTCACGGTGCGCACCACGTCCGGGCCGGTGACATACATGAAGGAGGTGTCCTCCACCATGAAGATGAAATCCGTCATCGCAGGCGAATAGACCGCCCCGCCGGCGCAGGGGCCCATGATGACCGAGACCTGCGGCACGACGCCCGAGGCCAGCACATTGCGCTGGAACACCTCGGCATAGCCGCCGAGCGAGGCCACGCCCTCCTGTATGCGCGCGCCGCCCGAGTCGTTGAGGCCGACGACCGGCGCGCCGACCTTCATCGCCCGGTCCATCACCTTGCAGATCTTCTCGGCATGCGTCTCGGACAGCGAGCCGCCGAACACGGTGAAGTCCTGGCTGAAGACGAAGACCAGCCGCCCGTTGACGGTGCCGTGGCCGGTGACCACGCCGTCGCCCGGAATGCGCTGTGCCTCCATGCCGAAATCGGCGCAGCGGTGCTCCACGAACATGTCGTATTCCTCGAAGGAGCCTTCGTCGAGCAACACGTCCAGGCGTTCGCGCGCCGTCAGCTTGCCGCGCCGGTGCTGCGCCTCGATGCGCTTCTCCCCGCCGCCGAGGCGGGCCTGGGCGCGCTTGGCTTCCAGCATGTCCATTATGTCGGTCATGGCCTCGGGCCTCCTTGTCTGAAGCAGCGCCGCCTCTATAGCAGCGCGGCGAAGCGTTCCACGGAGGCGAGTTCGTCCCTCAACGCCGCGCCCCGCTTGCGCGCCTCCTCCTCCTCGCCCCAGCGCTCCGCCTGCCACTCGTCGTCGATGCGCGCACAGCGCCATGTCCGGCAGGCATCCAGCCGGCCGCCGAGGAGCGCCATGCCGAGCGCCGCGGAGCCGGTGGCGGCAACGGCCGTGTGCAGCGCCGTCAGGCGGAACGGCTCATGGGCGTCCACCGCGCGCCGGAGCGCTTCGAGCGCCGTCCCGTCCTGCGCGGCCGGCATCACGCCCGCGACCGGCGTGAGGCGCACGCCGTGGGTCTCGGCCAGCCAGTCGAGCACCGGCTGCCAGGCCGCGTTCTGGCGCCGGGCAAGATCGCTACCGCCGGAATCCCGGTAGCAGAGCAGGTCGGTCTCGCCGTAGCGCGCGATCTCGGCGGCGACCTCGCGCATGCGCGGCGCGACCCGGTCGAGCGCGGTTGCGGACAGAGTCATCATCGCCATCGTCCCGGGCTGCACCGTCTTGCCCTGTGCGGCCCACTCGCCCGCCACCGCCGCCGCCAGCCCTCGGCTCGGCAGCGCAAACGGCCGGCCCGCCGGCGTGCGCACCCGGCGGCCGTCCAGCGCGACGCCGTAGCCGCCCGCGTCGAGCGGCACCGCCTCCGCGTGCTCGTAGAACCGTTTCATGGCCTCAGGCGATCTCCCGCTCGCCCCGGATCTGGGTGCGGTGCATGATCCGGCGGGCCTTGGCGTCGAAGGCGTCGCGGCGGTGGAGCACGCCCAGATTGTTCCAGACAAGCAGGTCGCCCGGCCGCCAGCGGTGGCGCCAGACGAAGCGCGGGTCGGAAGCGTGGGCCCAGAGGCGGTCCAGCAGCGCATCGCTCTCCTCGACCTCAAGCCCGACGACCCAGGCATGGGGCCGCCGGCCGAGGAAGAGCGCCCGCTCGCCCGTCGCCGGGTCGGTGCGCACCAGCGGCTGGCGCGCGCCCGGCGTCTCGCGCGGGTCTGCGGTCTCCCGATAGCCCCGCCGCAGCATGCCGGCGCTGTTATGCGCGCTGTCATGGACGCAGCGGAGACCCTCGATCCGCGCCTTGTCCTCACCGGGAAGCGCCGCCCATGCGGCGAACTGGTTGGCGAAATATGTGTCGCCCTCGCCTTCCGGCGCCTCCAGCGCGTAGAGGAGCGCGGCCTTGGGCGGCTTTTCGACATAGGTCATGTCCGCATGCCAGACCGCCTCGCCCGCGCCCAGATTGCCGATGGGGCGGCCGTTCTCGACCACATTGGAGATGACATTGATCTCCGGGAACTCGGGCAGGAAGGGCGCGCCATAGGGATTCGGCCCCGGCGGGTCGAGCGCGCCGAAGACGCGGGAGAAGGCCATCAGCGCCGGGTCGTCCAGCCGCTGGCCGCGCGCGAGCAGCACGAGATGTTCGTCGAGCGCGCGGCGGAGCGCCGCCGCATCCGCCGCGTCGACCGGCTGCGAGGCGTCCAGCCCGCGCATCTCTGCGCCAAGCGGGGCATCGAACGGAACGATCTGCAACGCCGGCGGCCTCCCCGGTGCAAGAAAACGGTCACCTGCCGCCAGCTTGCCGAATTACCGGACCGGAGCAAGTCCGCGGTGCCGCCTCGCCGTTCGTTGTCGATGGAGATAGGATGCGTCCGTGGCCATGACAGAAGTGAACCCTGAGATACTGACGTGGGCCCGGCAAACCGCCGGTCTGACGCGCGAGGAAGCGGTGCGCAAGCTCGGCATTCGCAATGCACGGGGTATGGCGGCAGTCGACCGGCTGGCTGCTCTCGAAGCTGGCGAGAACGAGCCGACACGGCCCCTTCTAATCAAGATGGCGAAACAGTATCGACGTCCGCTTCTCACATTCTACCTCCGGTCCCCGCCACGGAAGGCAGACCGGGGCGCCGATTTCCGCTCCCTGCCCGGCGACCGCTCCATCGCGGGAGAAGCCCTCTTGGACGCACTTCTTCGGGATGTCAGGGCTCGCCAGAGCATGGTGCGATGTCTGCTGGAGGAAGAAGAGGAAACGGAGCCGGCACCGTTCGTTGGCGCCCGGACAATCGCCGACGGACGCGCGGCGGCTGTTGAGTCGCTGGAGCGGCTGCTCGGAATCGATCACCGAGACTATCGCGCTCAGCGAAATGCCAGGGCTGCATTCGCGCTATTGCGCGAACATGCCGAAGCCGCCGGCGTTTTTGTAATGCTCAAGGGCGATCTGGGCAGCCATCATACCGCTATCGAAGTGGAAACGTTTCGAGGGTTTGCAATAGCGGACGATATTGTGCCGTTTGTGGTTATCAATGACCGGGACAGCCCATCGGCATGGTCTTTCACATTGCTGCACGAAATGGCGCATCTGCTCTTGGGGCAAACCGGCGTCAGCAGTTTTCGAGCCGAAAGTCGAACCGAGAGGTTCTGCAACGATGTCGCAAGCGCGTTTCTGCTGCCCGCGACAGACTTGGAGCAACTCCACATCGACCCAACGGCAGGATTGGAGCTCATTGAGGAAGTTATCGCTTCGTTCGCCGGGCCGCGCCACCTGAGCCGCAGTATGGTCGCTTACGCTATCTTGCGATCCGGTGTCATCGAGCGGGAAACCTATGCTGAATTGTCCAGAAGATTTCGTTCGCAGTGGCACAGAATGCGCGCCACCCAGCGCGCGCGAGCAAAGGAACAAGAGGGAGGCCCTACCTATTACACCGTAAGACGGCATCGTATTGGAAACGCAATGATCGACCTTGCTCGGCGCATGCTGGATGCAAGGGCGCTGACGACATCCAAGGCTGCGACTATGCTTGGTGTAAGTCCTAAGAATGTTCAGGCATTGGTTGAAGCAGGAAGAGCGATATAGAGGCCCCGGTATTGCTGTATCTTCTCGATGCTAACGTCCTCATAGATGCAAACCGGGACTATTACCCCATTGCTCGCGTACCCGAATTCTGGTCTTGGCTTACCCATATGGCGGAACAGGAAAACGCAAAAGTGCCTTTGGAAATATATGAGGAATTGATCGAAGGTGGTGATCCTCTGTCGGACTTTCTGAAGGCATGCAGACAACATTTTTTGTTGCAAGAGTCCACACGTCCGGACTTGGTTCGCAAGGTAATTCAGCAGGGATACGCTGACGACTTAACCGATGAGGAAATCGCCAAGATGGGACGCGATCCCTTTCTTGTTGCACATGCCCTTGCCGTTCCGGGCCGACGATGCGTGGTCACGACCGAGGCGTCACGGCCGAAAAGGACGCGGGCAAATCGTCATATTCCCGATGTTTGTCGGGATCTCGGCGTGCCCTCATACAACACTTTCGAGTTCTTGCGCAGGCTCGATTTTTCGACCGGATGGCGTGAACCGTAAGCGATGTCGAAGCCGTCGCGGGCCAGCCTGCGTGCGCCGGCGCACTTGCGCGCGGCCGCCGGATGGGCTTGCATAGGCGCGACCGTTACGCCCCGATTCTGGAGACCCTGTGGATGAGCGCCGAAGCGAAAGAGTTCAAGTGGGTTGGCACCCGCCCCGTCCGTCCGGACGGCGTGCCGAAAGTCACCGGCCGCGCCCAGTACGGCGCCGATTACCGGCTGCCCGGCGAGCTGATCGGCAAGGTGCTGCGCAGCCCCCACGCCCATGCGCGCATCCGGGGCATCGACACCTCGAAGGCCGAGGCCCTGCCCGGCGTCAGGGCGGTGGTCACCTCCGCCGACTTCCCGGACCACCCCTTCGCCTATATCGGCCCGGAGCGGGTGGCGCAGAATTTCTGGCACATCACCCGCAACATCATGGCGCGCGAAAAGGTGCTCTATGAGGGCCATGCGGTCGCCGCCGTCGCTGCGCCGAGCGCCGCGGTCGCCGAAGAGGCGCTCTCGCTCATCGAGGTCGATTACGAGGTGCTTCCGCATGTGATCGATGTCGACGAGGCGATGAAGCCGGATGCGCCGCTCCTGTTCGAGGACATGACCACGCGCGGCGTCGAGCCGGCGCCCGACAAGCCGTCCAATATCTCGAAGCGGCTGGAGTTCGGCATCGGCGACCTCGAGGCCGGCTTCGCCGCGGCCGATCACATCGTCGAGAAGAGCTTCAAGACCGCGCCCGTCCACCAGGGCTATATCGAGACCCATGCCTGCATGGCGCGCTTCGACGCCGACGGGCAGGGCGAGATCTGGTCGTCGAGCCAGGGCCATTTCGTGGTCCGCGCCATGACCGCCAAGCTGCTCGGCATCAGCCCCGGCGACATCCGCGCGACGGCGCTGGAGATCGGCGGCGGCTTCGGCGGCAAGACCATCGTCTATCTGGAGCCGCTGGCGGCCGCGCTGTCGCGGAAATGCAGCCAGCCGGTGCGCATGCAGATGACGCGCGAGGAGGTCTTCAAGGCGACCGGGCCGACTTCCGGCGCCTCGATGAGCGTCAAGATCGGCTGCACCGATGACGGCAAGATTACCGCCGCCGACGCCACCTTCAACTTCCAGGCGGGCGCCTTCCCCGGCTCGCCGGTGATGAACGCCTGCATGTGCGCCTTCGCGCCCTACGACATCGAGAATGCGCGCACGGTCGGCTATGACGTGGTGTGCAACCGCCCGAAGGCGGCGGCCTACCGCGCGCCCGGCTCGCCGATCTCGGCCTTCGGGGTCGAGAGCGTCCTCGACATGCTGGCCAAGAAGACCGGCATGGACCCGGTGGAATTCCGCCTGAAGAATGCCGCCCGCCAGGGCACCCAGATGGTCTATGGGCCGAAGCTCAGCCATGACGGCTATGTCGAGACGCTGGAAGCGCTCATGGCCCATCCCGACTACAAGAAGCCCATCGGCCCGAACCAGGGCCGCGGCGTCGCCTCGGGCTTCTGGTTCAACGGCGGCGGCGAATCGAGCGCCACCGTCCATGTCAATGACGACGGCACGGTGATCGTCGGCAGCGGCAGCGTCGATGTCGGCGGCTCGCGCGCCAGCATGGCGCTGATGGCGGCGGAGACTTTCGGCGTCGATTACGACAAGGTGCGCTGCGTCGTCTCCGACACGGCGTCGGTCGGCTACACGCATGTCACCGGCGGCAGCCGCGTGACCTTCGCGACCGGCATCGCCGTCCACCAGGCCTGCAACAAGGTGATCGACGATTTGCGCCAGCGCGCCGCGATGATCTGGGACGTCGATGTGGACGCCGTCGAATGGCGGGACGGCGCCGCCCATCCCGCCGGCGCCAATGTCGGCGATTTCGAGCCGCTCACCATCGGCGAGCTCGCGGCCAAGCGGGCGCTGACGGGCGGGCCGATCGGCGCGGCCGGCACCACCAATGCCGGCGCCCAGGCGCCGGGCTTCTCCAGCCAGTTCTGCGATATCGAGGTCGATCCCGAGACCGGTCATGTCCAGGTGCTGCGCTTCATCGCGGCCCAGGATGTGGGCCGCGCGATCCACCCCTCCTATGTCGAGGGCCAGATTCAGGGCGGCGTCGTGCAGGGCATCGGCTGGGCGCTGAACGAGGAATATATCTACGACGACAAGGGCCGGCTGGAGAATGCGGGCTTCCTCGACTACCGGGTGCCGGTGGCCTCCGACCTGCCGATGATCGACGCGGTCCTGGTCGAGGTCCCCAATCCGAGCCATCCCTACGGCGTCAAGGGCGTGGGCGAGGTGAATATCTGCCCGCCCATGGCCGCGATCGCCAACGCCATCGACCAGGCGGTCGACACGAGGATGTACGAGCTGCCCATGTCGCCGCCGAGGCTGCTGGCCGCGATGGACGCGAACGGGGCGGACGGGGACGACTGAGACCGGGAGCAGGGCCGCGTGGGCCCGACCGTCCAGGTCCGGTTCACCGAAGGGTTCGCGCGCGCCTTCACCGGGGGCGTACGCGAATTCGAGGTCGAGGCGCGCCTCCTGCGCGATGTCATCCGCGCGATGAACGAGCGCTTCCCCGGCCTCGGCGAGCGCCTGGTGGAAGAGACCACCGTCGCCATAGACGGCATGATGCACGAGACCGCCTATTTCCAGCCCGTGCCGCCGGGCGGCGAGGTGTTCTTCATCCCGAAGCTGGAAGGCGGCTGACCCGCCGGAAAGAAGCAATCCCATGAAAGACCGTTCGATCGCCGCATTGCGGGTAAAGCTCGCCGAACGGCCCGACGGCGCGACCGCCGCCATCGCCGACCTCCGGGAAGAATACGACCGCGCGGTCGAGATCTTCCCGCTGCCGGACAGCGTCTCCCGTGAAGAGGGGACCTTGGGCGGCGTTCCGGGCGAGTGGCTGCGGCCCGACGGCGCCGACCCGAAGCGCGCCCTGCTCTATTTCCACGGCGGCGGCTATGTGCTGGGTTCCACGCGCTCGCACCGGCACATGGTCGCGGCGCTGGCGGCCGGCGCGGGCGGTCACGCCTTCTCGGCCGACTACCGGCTCGCGCCCGAGCATCCATTTCCCGCGGCCGTCGAGGACGGCGCTGCAGCCTGGCAGGGGCTGCTGGAGAGCGGCATCGACCCGGCCCGTGCGGCGATCGGCGGCGACTCGGCGGGCGGCGGCCTGACGGTCGCCACGCTCGTCAAGGCGCGCGACGACGGGCTGCCCATGCCGGCAGGCGGGCTCTGCATCTCCCCCTGGACGGACATGACCCTGGAAGCCGGCTCCTACGCGGCCAAGGCCGGGTCGGACCCGATGGTGAAGAAGGACCAGATCGAGCGCTGGGCCGGCGTCTATCTCGGCGCGGAAACGGACCGCCGCCACCCCTGGGCCTCGCCGCTCTACGCCGACCTGGAGGGCCTGCCGCCGCTGCTGGTGCAGGTCGGCAGCGAGGAAGTCCTGCTGGACGACTCGGTGTCGCTCGCCGAGGCGGCCCGCCGGGCAGGCGTTGAAGTGCAACTCACCGTGGCGGACGAGATGATCCATGTCTGGCACTGGTTCGACCGTCTGCTCGACCGCGCCAGGGAGGGCATAGACGAGGCGGCGGCCTTCATCCGGGCCCGCACCGGCGCGCCGTAGCCTCCCCGTGAAGTTCGGTTACTTCACCCTTTCCGACAACCGCTATCCCGGCAATACGCGCTCGGCCGAAACGCTGGTCCGCGAAATCTACCAGCAGGCGCTCCACGCCGAGGCCGTCGGCCTCGATTCCGCCTGGATCGGCGAGCACCATTTCAACCTGCTGGGCGTCAACGCCTCGCCGCACATGCTGCTGGCGCAGCTTGCCGGCGCCACCTCGCGCATCCGGCTGGCGCCCGCCGTGGTGCTGCTGCCGGTCCATCATCCGCTGCAGGTGGCGGAGGACTGGGCGACGCTCGACCTGCTCTCCGGCGGCCGGGTGGATTTCGCCGCCGGGCGCGGTTACGACCGGCTGGAATACGGCCCCTTCGGCGCGCCGTTCGAGGACTCGGCCGAGGCGTTCGCCGAGGGGTTGGACATCGTCTGGCGCGCCTGGACCGAGACCGGCCCGTTCTCGCATGAGGGGCGCTTCTGGCGCTTCGAGAATGTGGATGTGCGCCCGAAACCGGCGCAACGGCCGCTGAGGCCCCATGTCGCCTGCTTCTCCCGCCCCAGCATGGAACTCGCGGCCAGGCGCGACTGGCATGTCGTCTATGCCCCCTTCGCCGCCGCCATGGTTTACGGCTCGCTCGCCGAGGCGGTGGAAATCTACCGCCGGACCTGCGAGGACGAGCACGCCCGGCCGCCGCGCCGGGCGGTCTGCTCCTATTTCATCCATATCGCCGACACGCCGGCGGAGGATTTGCGGGGCCGCGAGGCGCTGGTGCGCTATTTCCAGGACGCGCTGGTGGCCGCCTTCCCCGGCGACCCGGCGACCGCGCCGCCGAGCTACCGCTATTTCGTCGAGATCTGCCGCCTGCTGCGCGAGATGTCGCCGGACAAGCTCACCAACCGCTCGGTGCTGATCGGCCCGCCGGCGCAGATCGTCGAAGACCTCAAGCTGGTGGAGGCGGCCGGCATCGACGAGGTCGTGCTCTACTTCAACTACGGCCTGAAGCCGCATGAAGAGGTCAAGGACCAGATGTCGCGCTTCACGGAAGAAATCGCGCCGCACTTCCGATAGGCCGGAATGCGCGCGGCTTTCGGGAAAGGCACTACCTATGCGGGACCCCCGATACGACATCCTGTTCGAGCCGGTAAGGATTGGCCCCGTCACCGCGCCCAACCGCTTCTACCAGGTGCCGCACTGCACCGGCATGGGGCACCGCTACCCGGAGTCGGAAGCCGCGCTCCGCGGCGTCAAGGCCGAGGGGGGCTGGGGCGTGGTCTCCACCCAGGAAACGGAAATCCACCCGACCTCCGATGTCTCACCCTCCAACCAGGCGCGGTTGTGGGACGAGGCCGGCGTTTCAGCGCTCAGGCTGACGGTGGACGCCATCCATGCCCATGGAAGCCTCGCCGCGGTCGAGCTCGTCCATAACGGGCTGCACTCCAACAACCGCTTCAGCCGCGTTCCCCCGCTGGCGCCCTCTCATGCCGTCGTGGACAGCGACGATCCCTTGCAGGCCCGGGGCATGGACAAGGCGGACATCGCGGACTTCCGCCGCTGGCACCGGGACGCCGCGCTGCTCGCAAGGGAAATCGGTTTCGACATCGTCTATGTCTATGCCGGCCACGATCTGACGCTTCTCCAGCACTTCCTGCTGAAGCGCTACAACAGCCGCACGGACGAATATGGCGGCTCGTTCGAAAACCGCCTGCGCCTCTTTCGGGAAGTGCTCGCCGACACGAAGGAAGCCGTCGGCGACAAATGCGGGATCGCCATAAGGCTGGCCGTCGATGAACTGCTCGGCGAAGACGGGCTGACCCATGACGGCGAAGGCCGCGACATCGTGGCGGCGCTCGCCGACGAACCGGACCTCTGGGACGTCAACCTGTCGGACTGGGCCAATGACAGCCAGACCTCGCGCTTTTCCGAGGAGGGATTCCAGGAGCCCTACATCGCTTTCGTGAAGTCCCTGACGAGCAAGCCCGTCGTCGGCGTGGGCCGCTATACCTCGCCGGACACGATGGCGCGCGCCGTCAAGAGCGGCATTCTGGACCTCATCGGCGCGGCGCGGCCCTCGATTTCCGACCCGTTTCTCCCGAACAAGATTCGCGACGGGCGCATCGACGACATCCGGGAGTGCATCGGCTGCAATATCTGCGTTGCGGGGGACCGGACGCGCGTGCCGATACGCTGCACCCAGAACCCCACGATGGGCGAGGAATGGCGGCGCAGCTGGCATCCGGAAACCATCCCGGAACTTGAAGACAAGGGGCCTTACCTGGTCGTGGGCGGCGGGCCGGCAGGACTGGAGGCCGCCAGGGCGCTTGTCCAGCGCGGCGCGGAGGTGGCGCTTGCCGAGGCCGGGACGGAATGGGGCGGGCGGGTTTCGCGGGAGAGCCGCCTTCCCGGCCTCGCGGCCTGGGCGCGGGTGCGCGACTGGCGGCTGGGGCAGCTTCGACAGTCGCCTGACGCCCGGATGTATCTCGAAAGTCGGATGACGGCCGCCGACATCCTCGAATATGGGAGCCCCCATGTCGTTCTGGCGACCGGAGCGGCCTGGCGCGCGGACGGGGTCGGCCGGGAACACAGGACGCCCCTGCCGTTCCTGGCCGGCAAGCCCGTGCTGACCCCGGACGACCTGATGACGCGCGGCATCGACGCGGCGGCGCCCGGCCCCGTCGTCATCTTCGACGATGACAGGTTCTACATGGGCAGCGTCCTTGCGGAACTGGCGGCGGGAGCCGGGCATCGCACGATTTTCGTGACGCCGGCGCCCATCGTCGCCCCCTGGTCCGAAAACACGCTGGAACAGGAGCGCATCCAGAAGCGGCTGATCGGGCTCGGGGTCGAGATCGTGCCGCTGCACGGGCTTGCCGGGCTGTCGGCGGACCGGCTCCGGGTCGAATGCGTCTATTCCGGCAGGACGCAGGAAGTGGTTTGCGGGACGCTGGTTTCGGTCACCTCGCGCCTGCCGGACGACCGGCTATGGGAAGACCTGGACGCCCGCAGGCATGAGTGGGAGGACGCCGGCGTCCGGTCGGTGACGCGAATCGGCGATTGCCTCGCGCCGGGGCTCATCGCGGCGGCCTGCTATTCGGGTCACGAATTCGCCCGCTCCGCAGGCGCCGACGCTCATCCCTGAACGCCGATCTCGTCCAGAAACTCCAGCATCGCCTCGCGGCATCGGTCCGGCGCTTCGATCTGGTGCAGGTGGGAGGTTTCCGGGACGAAGTCGTAGTCAACATGCACCAGTTCTTCCATGCCCTCTCCCGGGAGGTAGGTCCCGACGATCGTCGGATCGGCGGAGATCGCCTTCACCGGGCAGGGCGCGTCCCTTGTTTCCGTGATGCTCGACCAGGAATAATACTCCCCGAACATCTGCGCTTCGTATTCCGGCGGGCATCTGAGTTCGAAGCCGCCATCGGCCCCTTCCCTCAGCGTCGTTCGCGCGATCAGGTCGAAGTCCCTCGCCTGCAACCGGTTGAACACCGGCATCCGCACCAGTGGGTGCTAACTATCTGACATAGCGTCGTTTTTTCTCCCGAAAATCTGCAACCGGGGAAGCGGGGTGCAATCCCTTTCGTTCCCTGGCTGCCACCGGAGCCGGGAGAAATCTTATGCCGGGAACCACCCTCACCGAGGCGCGCGTGAAGGCGCTGAAGCCCCGCAAGTCGGTCCGCGAGGTCCGCGACGGCAGGCTCAGGGGCTTCGGCGTCCGCGTGTCGCCCTCGGGCCGCAAGCGGTTCTTCATCCACTGCCAGCATCGCGGCGAACGCGTCTGGAAGATCGTCGGCGAAGCCGGGGCCATGAGCGTCACGGACGCGCGGGCCGCGGCTGCCGAAATGCTCACCGCCGTCAGGCGCGGCGAGGAGGCGCCGCTTTCGCCCGGCGAGACGCTTTTCGAAGCCGTTGCCGAGACCGCATTCCGGCGTCACGAGCGGGTCTGGAAGCCGGGCACGCTCCATGTGAACCGCAGCTATCTGCACAACAGCATCATGCCGCATTTCGCCGGGCGTCCGGTTGCGGATATCGACCGGCAGGAGGTGCGGCACTGGTTCGCCCGCCTGCGCGCGACGCCGGCGGCGGCGGACCGTTCCATGCCGGTGCTGTCCGTCATCATGAGGGAGGCAGAGCGTATGGGCCTGCGCCCGGAGGGCTCCAATCCCTGCCGGGGCGTCAGGCGCTACCGCCGCAAGGGGCGCGAGCGGTTCCTCTCGGACGACGAGATCCGCCGCCTGTCCGCAAGGCTGACGGCGCATGAGGACCGCTGGCCGCAGCAGGTCGCGCTCGTGCGCCTCCTTCTCCTGACCGGCTGCCGCAAGGGCGAACTCCTCACCCTGCAATGGTCCGACTACCGGGAAGGCCGTCTGTTCTTGCGCGACAGCAAGACGGGGCCTCGGACCGTATGGCTCCCGGAGCCGGCCCGGTCCGTCATCGACGGCCTTGAGCGGAAGGGCCGCTGGATGTTCCCTGTATCGAGAGGCGACCGGCCCCGCAGCGCGGGCTGGCTGGACTACTTCTGGCACAGGGCGCGAGCCGAGGCGAACCTTGAGGACGTGCATCTTCACGACCTGCGGCACACGGTAGCCAGCCTGGCGCTCCGGCGGGGCGAGACCGTGCTTGCCATCGGCCGGCTGCTCGGCCACCGCAAGGCGGAGACGACGCTGAAATACACTCATTTTGCCGATGCGACGGTGCAGGACGCGGCCGAGACGGTTGGCGCCGCGCTCGCGGGAGCCTGACCCATGGCCGCCAGGGAACGCATGAAGCTGACCGACGCGGCCGTCGCCCGTCTTCGTCCGCGCGAGCGGGAATATACGGTCTGGGACAACCGCGTTGCCGGTCTCGGGGTCCGGGTGCGGCCCTCCGGCGGGCGAAGCTGGGTCCTGTTGCTCGACGCCGGCGGGCGCACGAAGCGCGTCTCGCTCGGTCCGGTCGGGGCAAGGAGCCTGGAAGAGGTCCGCAGGGAATACCATGCCCGGCGGGCGGCCCCCGAACCGGCACGGAAGACGCGGCTGCCGCGCCCGGTGCCGCTGTTCCGGGATTTCGTCGCGGGGCCATGGAAGGAAGCCCATTTCGACGGCTACAGGGCTTCGACGAAGAAGAACATCGGCTACCAGCTGTCGGGTCAGCTTCTGCCGGTCTTCGGGGCGAAACCGCTCGACCGCATCGGGGAGGCCGCCATCCGGCGCTGGTTCGAGCGCTGCAGCCGCACCGCGCCGGGCAACGCCAATCATCATCTCGCCTGCCTGCGCCAGGTCCTGAACTTCGCCGTCGCTTGCGGCCACATCGAAACCAACCCGGCAGCAGGCATCGCCCTCAACCGGCGCCCGAAACTGACGCGCTTCCTGTCGCGCGAGGAACTCGCCCGTCTTCATGCCGCGCTCGACCGGCATGCCCGGGAGGGCCGCAGCCAGCAGGCGGACATCATCCGGCTGCTGCTGCTCACCGGCTGCCGCAGGGGAGAGATCATGGGGCTGCGCTGGACCGAGGTCCATGATGACATGCTTGCCCTTGCCGACAGCAAGACGGGCCCGAGGACCGTGCCGCTCGGCAGCGGCGCCCGCGCCATTCTCGACCGGCAGCCGCGCAGGGGAAGCGATTTCGTGTTCCCCTCGCCTCTGGACGCCTCCCGCCCGCGCGGGCGGGACCTGTCGCTCTGGCATCGCGTGCGCCGCGAGGCCGGGATCGAGGACTGCCGCCTTCACGACCTTCGGCACACGATGGCGAGCCATGCGGTGATGAACGGCGTGCCGGTGCCGGTCGTGTCCCGCCTGCTGGGCCACTCCAGCGTGCGGATGACGCTGCGCTATGCCCATCTCGCCGACCGCGATATCGAAGCCGCCGCGGAGCGGGTCGGGGATGCGATGGCGAAGGCCATGTCCGGCGCCGGCACATGACAACCGGCAATCGGCAGGGTCGGGAATGCGCGCCGCTCGTCCGGGATTCCGGCCCGCGCGGATGAAGCGCCAGGCCTGCACCGCGTCCCATCCGCCGACCTGTCGCGCCATCGCCGGGCGCCGCGCTCACCAGCGCAAGGCGGCCTCGACGCCGACCATATGCTCCGGCGCCGCCGTATCGTTCTCCCGCCTTGTCGCCTTCACGCCGAAGGAGAGATCGGGCGCGTTGGCGTTGGCCGCCGGCGCGAGCCGCCAGCCGAGCGTGTAGTCGCGCGCGCCCGTGGCAAGCCCGAAGCCGATATGCGGGCTGCCGGTGAAGCGACCGCCGAGCGCCGGGAAGCCCCAGCCCGCCTCCGCCGAAAGCCGCCTTGCGCGCGCGCCGCCGGCGCTCTCCACCGGCGTCTCCGCCGCCAGCAGCCGGTCGTCCGCGGACGGCCCGCCCCAGTCCTGCCGCAGGCCGAGCGAGGGGCCCCGCAAGGTCGCCGGGTCGGGATCGAAGGCGAGCGAGGCCGTGGCGCTCCTGTCGTGGAAGCCGGAGGCGTCATGCGCCGCCAGGCCGCGCCCCTCGACGCCGAGCTGCAGGCCGCGCGCCGGGTCGGCCCAGGAGACGCCCGCGCCGACCTCCGCCCCGAAGCCCGCCTCCGCGTCGCCGCCGTCATGGCGCAGCGCCAGGTCCAGCCGCGCGCCCAGGCGGCCCGCATTCCCGGTCTCGCGATGCCACACGCCCTCTACACCGAGCCGCAGGCGCGACACATCGGAGGATGTCGCGGCAAGGTCCGCGCCCGCCCTGTCGGAACGCGCCTCCAGCCAGAGCGCATCCGACACCACGGCAAGCCCGTAGCCGCCCGAAACCGGCGCTTCGCGCAGCGCGCCGCGCGCCCCCGCCGCCGCCATGAGCAGCTCCGTGTCCGCCGTCGCCGTTCCGTCGCCCTCCGGCGTCAGCTTCAGTTCGCCCTGCCCGTAGCCGAGCGCGCCCCAGGCCGTGAGCCGCTCCGACAGCCTGAGCGAGGCCCAGGGCGTCACCGTGGTCAGGTCCGCCTCCGCCTTGCCCGGCCCCTCGCCGCGGTAATCGCCTTCGCCCATGCTGTGCGTCAGCGCAAGGCCGGTCAGCAGCAGGCCCTGCCGGCGGTCCACGCCGAGCGTCGCCGTCGTCAGATCGCCGTCGAGCGCCAGCGTGCCCTCCCGGCCGTCGAAGCGCGCCAGCGCCCCCCGGCCCCAGACCGACCACACCGCGCCGTCGGAGCGTTCGTCCCCGGTCAGCGCGAAGGAGGAGCCCGCCAGCGCCTCGCGGACGGCCACCGCGCGGGCCTCCGCGACCTGCCCTGCGCGTCCGGGCCCTTCCGCCGCCAGCGAGGCGGTCTTCGCGCCGCCCGGCTCGACCGGCTGCCCCGCAAGCTGCACATGCGCGCCCGGCGCGGCCCGCAGACGTTCGGCGATGCCGTCCAGAACCTGCCCGACATGGCTGCGCGCAAACCGCGCCAGCCACGCCGCCGCCGCCGAAACAAGGTCCTGCCCGAGCCGCACCGAAAGCGACGCCGGCCGCAGGGCGCTGTATTTGCTGTCCGGTGACGACACCCTGTGCGTGACGGCCGCCCCGCCCCGCTCGGCCCCGGCCGTCACGGTCACTGTCTGCGGCGTGTCCCAATCGCCCGGCGTGAAGATGAGGCTGCCCGGCGAGACCGCGACCGCATCCTCATCGGCGCTTTCCACCGTCACCGTCACATCGGCCGTCGGCTCGCTGCCCAGCCGCACCGTGTAGTCCGCCGCGCCGCCCTCCTCCGCGATGCGCAGGGAGGATGCCGACAGCCGGAGGCCGGCCGTGTCGTCGTCCCGGACGGTGCCCGTCGCCCTGTCGTCCGAAAAGCTCGTATTGGCCGGCAGGCTGCCCGAAAGCGTCACCTCGAAGGTCTCTCCGGCTCCCTCGTCGATCCGGTCTTCGACCGTCGCCACGGAGAAGGTCGCGGAGCCCCGATCGGCGGCCACGGTCACCGCGCCCGATGCCGAACCCGCCGCCAGGTCGGCCGCATCGGTCTCGCCGTGCGTCAGCGCCCAGGTCAGGCTGATCGCCTGCGGATGCGGCGGCGACACCCGCACCGTGAAGACGACCGCTTCGCCTTCCGCGGCCGAGGCGTCGGACACCGACACCGTGCGCGGCTTGTCGAGGTCCCGGATCGTCACCGGGACCGACGACGGGCTGCCGGCCCGCACCCCGGACGGCAGGCTGCCCAGCGCCACGGTGAAGCTCTCGTCCTCCGTGTCGCCATCCCGCACCGTTGCGATCGTGCCCGTGCCGCTGACCTGCCCTGCGGCGACGGTAATGCTCGCGAGCGACCCGAAATCCCCGGCCTCCGCCGTGCCCCGCGTCAGCGTCAGCGGGATCGTCACCGGGCTGGAAAGCGACCGCGAAAGCGCCGCCGTCACCGTCGCCGGCTGTCCCTCCGTCACCGGGTTCGGCGACACCGACAGCCTCACCGTCGGATCGCTCGGAGGCGGCGGGGGAGGCGGTGTGCCGCCGTCATTGTCGGCGATGGTCAGCGTGTGTGTGCCGGGACTGCCTACCGTGTAGCCGGATCCGCCTGTCAGCGTCAGCACCACCGTTTCGGCGCTCTCCTGCGCGCTGTCGTCGGTGATCGCCACCGGGATGTTGACCGATGACCGGTTGGCGAGGACCGCGACGCTGCCGGACAGCGCCGTGTAGTCAGTCCCCGCCGTCGCGTTGCCGCCCACGGTGTAGCTCAGCGTGATGGCCGATGGCGGCGCCGGGCTGAGGTTCACCGCCACATTATGCGTGCCGGAAGCCTCTCCAATGCCTGCCGAGGCTGAAGCGAAGGAAGCGGCAGGCGTTGTCGGCGGCGGAGTCGTGCCGTCATTGTCGTTGATGGTCAGCGTGTGGGCGGCGGGACTGCCTACCGTGTAGTCGGCGCCGCCTCCCGTCAGCGTCAGCACCACCGTTTCGGCGCTCTCCTGCGCATTGTCGTCGATGATCGCCACCGGGATCGAAACCGATGACTGGTTGGCGACGACCGCGACGCTGCCGGAACTTGCAATGGTGAAGTCGTTGCCGCTGCCCGCCGTCGCGTTGCCGCCCACGGTGTAGCTCAGCGTGATGGCCGATGGCGGCGCCGGGTTGAGGTCCACCGCCACATTGCGCGTCCCGGCGGCCTCCCCCGCGCTCGAAGCCGCGGAGACGAACTGCGCCACCGGGACCGTGTCGTCGTCATTGACCGTCACCGAGGCGGAGGACGGGCTGCCCTGGGTATAGTCGCCGGAACCGCGCAGCGACAGCGTCACCGTGCCGTCCGGCTCGTCGGTGCCGTCGCCCACGGTCGGCACATTGTAGGTCGCCGTGGCCGAACCGGCCGGAATCGTCACCGACTTGTCGCCCTCGTTGCCCTGCGCCACGAAGTCCCGCCCCCCGGCGGTGTTCTCGCTTACCTCCAGAAGAACCGTCAGGGCCGACGTGGTCGAACCGGTGCGACTCACCGTGAAGTCCGCGTTCGTGCCCTCCGTCACCGGCGACGTACCCGCCGTCACCGTGACCGCCGGCAGCGGCGGCGGCGGCGAGGTGTTGTTCACCACGAAGCTGCTGTCGTCGGTCCCCGTGGGCGTCGTATCAGCAAGCGCGTTCCCGCCCGTGTCCCCGATGTCCTGGCCGCTCGCGAAACCCAGCGTCACCGTCCCGTCGAGGCCCGCAAGGTCACCGCCCGAGGCCGTGACGTCATATGTGTCCGCCCCCACCGCCGCCACGGCCAGCGTCGCCGTCGTGCCGGAGATGCTGAAGTCCCCCGCATCCACGTTCCGCACCGCCTCGTCGAAGGTCACGCGCCAGGTCAGGCTGTCCGCGGCCGTCGGCGAGACCGACGGCGAATGCCGCACCACCGAGGCAACCCGCGGCGCCGTCGTGTCCGAGCCGCCGTCGTTGTCGCGGATGGTCACCGTGGCCGTGGGATTGGCGCCCGCAACGTGCCAGTCCGGCAGCGGATCGATGACGATCCCGAAGGTCTCGTCCGACTCCACGACCAGGTTTCTCAACGGCCTCGACCCCGCCACCGCGGGCGGCTCGTCCACGGTCCGGACGGTGAAGGTGTGCGAAGCCGCATTGGCCGGAATGGTGACCCTTTCGGGCGACGCCTCGTAGTCCTTGCCGAAAGCCACCTTGCTGACGCCGTCGTACGCGGGATTGCGGCTGTAGGCCTTGCCGCAGTGGTAGAGGCCCTGCCTTCTCAGGCTGTAGCAGTGGGCGTCGTCGTCCGCATCCCGGTAGGCGATCCCCACCTCCGTGGCCGTGTCGCGCGGCGGGTCGATGTTCAGCGTCACGCTGACATCCCCGCCCTCCGTCACCCCGTAGGACGCGGCGGCGAAACCGATCGTGCAGGTGTCGGCGTCCCGGATGGTCACCACCGCCGAGCGCCGGGCGCCCGCCCTGACCCCGGCCGGCAGCCTCGATGCGTCGATCGCCATCCGGAAGGTCTCGGGGCCCTCGCACGCGCTGTCGTCCAGGAGCGAAATGTCGAAGGAGTGGCGGGTGTTGCCGTCCGCCTCGAACGGCACCGTGGCCACGGCCGTGTAATCCTCCCCCTCCGTGGCCGTGATGTCCGTGAAGACCAGCGGCACCTCGATGTCGCGGCCCGGCGCGGCATCCACCCGCAGCACCGGCTGTATCACGCTCTCCACTTCCTCGTTCGCGCTGAAGTTCCCCAGAATGAAGGACAGGGTCACCGACTCCGGCGCGTCCCTGAGGGTCAGCGTCCGCCTCGCCCCGCCCCCGAGCGACAGGGTGACCGTCTCGTTCGGTTCCGCCGCATTGTCCTCGACGGCCTCGAGCCGCAGCGGACCGGACAACCTGTGGCTTGTCATATGTTCGCCGTGAAAGGTGATCGAGGGATTGGCGCCGCCGATGTTGTTGCAGGTGGCGGCCCCGGCGAGCGGCGTTGCGATGCAGACCAGCCGGTAATCCGACCTGCCGGCGGTGCCCCCCACGGCCAGCGGCAGCGTCACCGTCTCGTCGGCGGCCAGGGCTCTCGACAGCACGGTATTGAAAGTCACGCCCGCGCCCTCCGGCAGCGTCGTCCCGCCGTTCGGGACCAGAGTCGCCGTGGGCGCCGACGTCACCGTCACCGCCACCGGGGGAATCGTCAGGGACGTCGGGTAGGCCGCCGTGTCGGCGGACGACTGCACCGCGTGGCCGACCTCGGTCGTGCCCGCGCCCTGGCCCGTCACCGTGAACGTCTGCGGGGTGCTCCAGTTCGAACTCGTGAAGGTCCGGGCGGACGGCGACACCGTCGCCGTCGACGCCGTCCCCGACGTCGCCGATATCACCACGTTCCCCGAGGGCGCGCTCTTCAGCGCCACCGTGTACGTCGCCGACTGGTTCCTCGGCACCGAAAGGCTCTCCCGGGACACGGCCACCCCGCCTGCCCTGATCGTGAAGTCGGCGGACAGGTTGGGAGGGAAGTTCGAATCATCCTCCTTTCCCCACCGAAGCAGACCGGACTGGCCGCCGCCCCTGACGGTCACCGTGACCGGATCGTCCACCGTGATCGCCGGGCCGCTGTAGGCCAGCGTGATCCGGGCGGAGCGGTGGCCGCCGGTCCCCCCGCCGTGGGAGTGGGGCTGCTCCCGCGCGAGCAGCCTGCCGCTCGCGATCGTCAGGCCAGCGGGCGCGCCGGACAGGGTGATCTTGGCGAGACCTGTCGCGCTCAGCCTGATCTCGCCGGCAGGATCATGCAAATGATTGTTCGTATGCTCGTCAGGATGGAAGTTGACAAAAGGCACTACGGAACCGATCCCCCCGCCGCCGCCTCCCAGGAAAGTGGAGTTCTTGGGGATCAGCGTGATCGTGGCCCCGTCCAGGGAGGCCGCCTGGATCTCGGTCGGATTCAGCACCAGGCTCGCGGTCTGGGCCTGCGCACCGGCGCCCAGGCCGAGCAGCAGCGGCAGGCCGAGCAGGACGGCGGCGGCCCGGCCAGGACGGCGGGCGGCACGACGGACGCCCGCAAAGGCGCGGGCGGAAGAATCAGGCGGGGAGGATGGAGAGGATGTCGGACGAAAAAACCGCCACGCGGTCCCGGTCATGGCCGGAACGAGGGCGCGAATTGAGTGATCCGGCGATCCGGCGATCCGGCGATCCGGCATCCGGCATCCGGCATCCGGCATCCGGCATCCGGCATCCGGCATCCGGCATCCGGCATCCGGCATCCGGCATCCGGCATCCGGCATCCGGCATCCATGGTCGCCACCACTGCCATCCCTGTCAACCCCCGGGACGCATCAACGACCGAACGGGGCGCGGAAAGAATGCTTTCCAATCCCTTGCCGAATACCATCGATCTGTTCTTCATTTTCTTCATGTTCTTCATGTTCTTGACCCGTGGTGGCAGTAACACCGCAATCCGGGGAAGTTACCCCCTGTCGGCGTGAACGAAGCGGATTCTTGACGAAATGTTATCCGAATGCAATGGCCGTTTGCGTCAGTGGCCTGTCAGCCAGCGCCGGTCTCGCCCTGCGTCATGAGGAAAAGATCATGGCGATACCAGCCCTGCAGGATTTTCTGGTGGAGAACGCAGTTCCCGAATCGTCGTCACGGTCCCGGCCAGACCTTCGCACCATCGACCACGCCCTCCACTGATCGATGTCCTGAACCGATCAGGCCCGGTAGCGCCTCGCAACCGGATGCGATCAAGTCCGGGGCGCCCCCGGCGCGCTTCCGGCCGTGTCCGCCAACCGAAGGCCCGGGATCGGCCGGGCTGCGCCGGTACCGGCGCCGGTGGAAGGTCGGGCGCCTGTCCGCATGGTTGCAGAACGGCCGCCGTATCGTCACCCGCCATGAGCGTCATTGCGAAAGCTTCCCCGCTTTCCTGCAACCCGCCACCTGCATGATCCTGGCCGGGAAACATTTGCGAGATGGATTCCGGAAAAAGGAAACCCCGGCAACGAAACGCTGCCGGGGTTTTCTTTAGTCAGCTATTCAGGGGGTCTCTGTTTTGTCGCCAGCCCCGAACACGCCTACAGCTTCCACCTGGACGCCCGTTGTGGTTGCAGTTTGCAGGATGTTATACACGCCGCCAACCTCTTCCGCGTTGGGGCCGAAAAATGCACCGTCAATACTGGCGCTTGCAGTGTTGCCCGCTTCAAGCTGGCCGTGTTGACTGCCACTCCATTCGCCGGCACTAGGTCCATTAAATGTACCTTGAGGCTGCAAAACAAACGATTGTTTCGGCGTGTCCACGGTCGGATTGTCCGGGTTATCTACACCGGGAAAGGTATTATTCCCGGTCGTGGTTGTGAGCGTAACCGCCATATCCGATTGCGACATGTCCCACTCAATTCCGACCGTTCCGGAATCATTGGCAAAAGCACCCCAGCCGCTGCTGTCTGCGGGGTTGGTGCGGTATTGACCCACATATGTCCCGGTCCAGGTTACCGTACCAGTTGTCCCCAAAGCCTCTACGTACGCTTGCGGTGTACGCGTTCCTTTCAGGTAATAGTACTCAGTGCCTTGAAGTGCCGCTGCAAACTCGTTCACGTTATTATGCGCGTCGAAGCCCTGCGGCGCGTCGCCCCATGCCCCGAAAGACAGATGACTATACGATCCCGGAGGGGTCACGGGATCGGGAACGGGATCGTCCATGGGATCGTCCATGGGGTCGGGATCGGTCATGGGGTCGGGATCGGTAACAGGATCGGGATCAAAGCAGGAAAAGTCCGTTACATCCCTGCAACCGCCGAACCAGCCCGCGCCCCGAATGTCGTTGACCCTGACAGCTTCGCCGTCATGCGTATCGGTGGGGTGGTCCTTCCGGTGGTCAAACTCATACACACCGGCAAGGGCTTCGCCGTTCTGACCGAATACGGCGCCAGCGATCTTGACGTATGCGTCATCATCTTCGGACGGTTTGGAGTTGACTCTGTCGTTATCGAAAGTGGTCACGCTCAAGTCGGCTTCTGGTGTCCATTCATCGCCGCCGGAATCGCTTCCGCCGGGGAAGGTCCTGGCGTCGGTGGTGTCACTTGTAAGCGTTACCGTTACAGCGTTCTCGATGGTAGTGAAGTCCACTTCAATGGAAGCGGTCCCGCTATCGTCCGCTGTCTCGCCCCAGACCCCGTTTTCATCGCCCAGCTGATAAATGCCTTCGTAGTCTCCTTCCCAGGTGGCAGTTCCGTTAGGCAAGCTTGACGTGTCCGTTGTAACTTCTCCCGTAACTTCGTAAGCAGCGTAAAAGCCTTCTCCGACTAACGTGTTAACACTGAAACGATTCTGACCTTGGCCCGGGGCGGCCTGGTCACTCTTCCATACGCCCCAGGATGCAATGGGACCGCTTCCGGCGTAACTGCCTGTTGCCGGGGCAGCCGGCGGCGTTTGCGGCGGTGCCGGTGGCGTTTTTGCGGGGGGCGGATCGAGTGCCGCCTGGCGCTGGTAATACAGGTCTGCCAGGGCCTGCTGCATAGGGACGGGAAGGCCAAGATAAGGGTTATCTTCCGTCGGCAGCGGGTCACCGTATCCTCCGCTCTTTCTCGCCGCCTCTTTTGCTGCGTCTATTTGGTCCTGAATTTCCTTCCACGCGGCCTCCAGCTGTGTCGGAGTTTTGGCTGCGTTTAGGCCGTTTTCGATCCTAGTGCAGTATTCATTGCCTCCGCAAACGGAGGTTGTAGTACCGCCGCCGCTGCTTACGCCACCTCCACCACCGCCGGTACCGCCGCCGCCAGCACTTCCGCCGCCGCCAGTACCGCCGCCACCGGCACTGCCTCCCCCGCC
>JAJEAZ010000613.1 GCA_022824105.1 Alphaproteobacteria bacterium | reverse complement strand
CTCGTTCCTGTAGTCGATGCCGTGGTCCGCGCCATGTTCGAGGGCCACCGCCACCTTTTCCGGCCCGCCGGCGGTGGCGATGACGGTCGCGCCCATCGCCTTGCCGATCTCGACCGCGGTGAGCCCGACGCCGCCGGCTGCGCCATGCACGAGCAGCGTCTCGCCCGCCTTGAGGCCGCCGCGATGATCGAGGCCGATATGGCTCGTGCCGTAAGTGACGGGGAAGCCCGCAGCGGTGACGAAGTCCATGCTCTCCGGCAGGCGGTAAACATGCACGGCCGGAACGCAGACCTGTTCGCGGTAGGCGCCGTAATCCATCACCGCCATCACCCGCTCGCCGATCTCAAGGCCTTCGACGCCGGGTCCGAGCGCGTCGATACGGCCGGCGCATTCGAAGCCGGGGCTGAAGGGGAAACCGGGCCGCGTCTGGTACTGGCCGGCCGCCACAAGGGAGTCCGCGAAGTTCACGCCGACCGCCGCCGCGCGCACCCGCACTTCGCCGGGGCCGGGTTCGTCCGGGGCGATATCCTCGACGGTGACCGCGTGGATCCCGTCGAAGGACCGGCAAAGCACCGCGCGCATCAGCGCAGCACCCGGCCCAGCATCGCCTCGGAGCGCGCGTTGGCGAGTTCCTTCATGGCGGTCACTTCAGTCACCGCGCCTTCGCGGGCGAAAGCGTGGTCCGTGTCGGGATATGTATAGATTTCGGCGCCTTCGCAGCCGGCCAGCGCGGCCGCCGTCGCGTCGCGGACCGGGACGGGCGTCCAGGGGTCGGCCTCGCCGATATGCAGCATCACGGGCCGCGTTATCCGCGCCGCCTCGTCCAGATAGTCCTCGATGCCGACACCGTAATAGGAGATGTCGCAATCCGCCTCGCCGCGCGCGGCATGCAGGAAGGCGAGCAGCCCGCCCAGGCAGTAGCCCTGCGTCGCGACCCTGCCGCTGCATTCGGGCATTTCCCGGAGCCGCGCAACCGCCGCCGCCGTGTCCGAGACCGCGAGATCGACATTGAAATCCGAGCGCGTCGCGAGCGCCCGGTCCCGGTGTCCGGGAGTCTCCGGGTCGAGCTCGAATTCCGGGTCGATGCGCCAGTAGAGCTTCGGGCAGACAGCGAGGAAGCCCCTGCCGGCCCAGTAGTCGGCGATCGCGCGCATGAAGCGGTTGACGCCGAACACCTCGTTCAGCAGCAGGAGGCCGGGCGCGGGGCCGGCGGTGTCGGGGAAGGCCGCATAGGCGCCGAAGGTCTCGCCGGCGCGGGTCGTGATCGTAAGCTCGGACATGGATGAGGGGTCTCGTTTCGGGGAGCGGCGCGCATTGTAGCAGGCGGTTCCGGCAAGGCGGACATGCCGTGCGTTTTGCGTGACAATGGGCGGGCCGGAGAAGCAGGGGGAGGCGAACGCATGGCCGAGCTGGAAGGGAAGACCGCCGTCATCACGGGGGGCGCCAGCGGCATCGGCGAGGCGACGGCGCGGCTGTTCGCCGCCGAGGGCGCGCGGGTCGTGATCGCCGACATGCAGCGCGAGCGGGGCGAGGCGCTGGCGGCGGAGCTCGGCGAGGCGGCGCTCTTCGCCCCCTGCGAGGTCCGCGACGAGGCGGAGGTGAAGGCAGCCGTCGATCTGGCGCTCGACCGCTGGGGGCGGCTCGACTGCATGTTCAACAATGCGGGTTTCGGCGGCGCACTGGGGCCGCTGGAGGCGATTCCGGCCGAGGAGTTCGACCTTTCCTTCGATGTGCTGGTGCGCGGCGTGTTTCTCGGCATGAAGCACGCCATCCCGGCGATGAAGGCGCAGGGCTCGGGCAGCATCGTCAACACCGGCAGCATCGCCGGCATCACCGCCGGGCGGGGCCCGCAGGTCTATTCGGCCGCCAAGGCGGCCGTGGTGCATCTCTCCCGGGTCTCCGCGATGGAGCTCGGCGAGCACTCGGTCCGGGTCAATTGCGTCTGCCCCGGCTATATCGCGACGCCGCTTTCGGCCAATACCGTCGGCAGGCCGGACAGCCTGATCGAGGAACGGCTGGACGACTACGCCCTGCAGCAGCCGATCCCGCGCGTCGGGCGGCCGCGCGACATAGCCGAGACGGTGCTGTTTCTGGCGAGCGACCGGTCGACTTTCGTCACCGGCCAGGCGATCACCGTGGACGGCGGCGCGGCGAGCGGCGTGCTCTGGCGCGACCAGAAACCCTTTTACAAGCAATACCGCCCCATCCGCGTCTACCACCCGGACCGCCGTTAGGGCCGGGACGACCCGTTGACAGACACGCGGACGGTTTTCATGTTGACCCGATGACAAAGACCGAAAAGATTGACAGCACCCCGCAGGAGGTCGAGTGCTCGCCGAAGCGTCCGAGCCGGCGGGAAGTGCTGGAAGCGATACGCGCTCAACCCAAGGTCGTCCTGGACCGCCCGGTTGCCGACATTATCCGCGAAGAACGGGAGCGGCGTTGACGATTTTCGGTGTAGCCGAACACCAATTCCTTGACGTTCCCGAAAGATAAGGGGCAGCCGCTCCGGCTCCGTTGACCTGCAATGCCGCTGTTCGACACTCATATCGTGGTGGACTGGTCGGCCAAGGCGACACCTGCCACCGGCGAGAACTCGATCTGGTGGACTGCTGTTATCGGTGAAGGTTGCGCTCTCAAACCCCGCAACCCCCCGACGCGCCGTAGAGCCATAGAGAGCCTAACGACCTTTGTCGCCGATGAACTGGACACCGGGCGCCGTGTTCTGGCCGGCTTCGATTTCCCGTTCGGCTATCCGGCGGGCGTTGCCGAGCGCCTGACTGACGAAACCTCGGCCGCTGCGGTCTGGAATTGGCTGGATCGCGAGATTGAGGACCAACCGGACAACAGCAACAACCGCTTTGAAGTCGCCGAAAGAATGAACGGCTTCTGGGGCGGTATCGGTCCCTTTTGGGGACGGCCTTGGCAGTGGTCGGGGCCGGAGGAAGTGCCAATCCGGGGAACGGAGCGCACCGAAAGGGGGGGACACCCACCGGAACGCCGCATTGCCGATAAACGCGCAAAGGGGGCCAAGACGGTTTGGCAATTGGCTGGCAACGGCTCCGTCGGCTCGCAGGTGCTTGTGGGGTTGCCTGCCTTGAAGCGGCTGCTCGCGGACCCGCGCATCGGCGGGCGCGGCGCGGTCTGGCCCTTCGATACCGGACTGCGAGCGCCGGATACCCGCGAGACGCCGCTCGTCCTCGCGGAAATCTACCCCTCGCTTCTCAGGCAAGAGGTCGGCGAAAGCCGGCGCGATGGCGAAGTGCTCGACCGCGCGCAGGTCCGCGTCAATGCAGCGGCATTTGCGCGGCTGGACAGGCGGGGCGGCCTTGCTCCACTGTTTGCGGGCGCGGCCGGCCTCTCGCCGGTCGAACGCCATCTGATCGAAAAGGAAGAGGCTTGGATACTCGGCCTCGGCCATGAGGCCGAACTACGCCGTTCCGCAAAATCGAAACGAACGAAAATGCCCAAAAAAAAAGTATCCTGCCGCATCGGCGTCGATGTCGGCGGGACCTTTACCGATGTCGTTATCGACCATGCCGGCGGGCGGACCTCCGCCAAGGTGCCGACGACGCCCGATACGCCCGAAACCGGCGTTATGGAGGGCATCGGGGCGGCGCTTGAGCGCGCCGGCGTTGCGCCCGAAGGGGTCGATCTCGTCATTCACGGCACCACGCTCGCCACCAATGCGCTGATCGAGCGCAAGGGGGCGAGGACCGCGCTGCTGACCACCGAGGGGTTCCGCGACTCCATCGAGATGGCCTATGAGCACCGGTTCGAGCAATACGACCTCTACATGGAGCGCCCGGAGCCGCTGGTGCCGCGCGAGCTCCGCCTCGGCGTGCCGGAGCGGCTGGCGGCGGACGGCTCGACGCTGATGCCGCTCGACGAGGCGGCGGTCGCCGCCCATGCCGCATTCTTCCGGGAGGAAGGCGTCGAGGCGGTTGCGGTGGGTTTCCTGCATTCCTATGTGGACGACTCCCATGAGCGCCGGGCGGCCGCCATCCTGAGGCGGGAACTGCCGGAGGCGACGGTCTGCCTGTCGTCGGAAGTGTCGCCCGAGATACGCGAATATGACCGCCTGTCGACGACGGTCGCCAACGCCTATGTCCGCCCGTTGATCGCAGGCTATGTCGGCAGGCTGGAAGCCGCGCTCCGGGAACGCGGCCTCGGCTGCCCGCTGCTGCTCACCATGTCGAGCGGCGCTGTGACGACGGTCCAGACAGCGCAGCGTTTCCCGATCCGGCTGGTCGAGTCGGGGCCGGCGGGCGGCGCGGTGCTCGCCCGCAATGTCGCCGCCGGGCACGGGCTGGACAAGGCGCTCTCCTTCGACATGGGCGGCACCACGGCGAAAATCTGCCTGATCGACGATTACCGTCCGCAACTCTCCCGCAATTTCGAGGTGGCGCGGCAATACCGGTTCCTGAAGGGCAGCGGCCTGCCGCTGCGCATCCCGGCCATCGAAATGGTCGAGATCGGCGCGGGCGGCGGCTCCATCGCGCGCGTCGATGCGCTCCGGCGGATTGTCGTCGGCCCCGACAGCGCCGGCGCCGATCCCGGACCTGCCAGCTATGGCCGCGGCGGCGGCTCGCCTACGGTAACGGATGCCGACCTGATGCTCGGGCGCATCGACCCCGCCCGGTTCGCCGGCGGCACGATGGCGCTGGACGCCGATGCCGCGCGCGTGGCCGTCGAGCGCGATGTCGGGGGACCGCTGGGCATGACAGGCGAGGTCGCAGCGGCCGGCGTCAGCGAGATCGTGGACGAGGCCATGGCCAATGCCGCGCGCGTCCACGCGATCGAGAGCGGCAAGCCCCTGGGCGGACGGGCGCTCATCGCGTTCGGCGGCGCGGCCCCGCTCCATGCCGCGCGCCTCGCGACCAAGCTCGGCATCGACACGGTGGTCGTGCCGCCGGGAGCCGGAGTGGGCTCCGCAATCGGCTTCCTGTCGGCGCCCATCGCCTATGAAGTGGTGCGCTCGCGCTTCGTCGCGCTCGATAATTTCGCTCCGGCGATCGTCGATGCACTGTTCGACGAGATGCGCGCCGAGGCGGAGGCCGTGGTGCGGCTGGGCGCGCCCGATGCCGTGCTGGAGGAAACGCGGACCGGCTATATGCGCTACCGCGGGCAGGGGCACGAGATTGCCGTCGAACTGCCGGAACAGGCCGATGCGGAGGACTATCGCGAGCGCTTCGACGAAGCCTACAGGCGCCTCTACGGCCGCACGATTCCGGCGCTGGAGGTGGAGGTGATGTCCTGGAGCCTGGCGCTGGGCGCCGCCGACCGGCCGCCGCCGCGCCTGCCGCTGGCGCCGCCGAGGGCGGCCGGCGCGCCCGCAGGCAAGCGGACGCTTTACGATACGGAAGCGGGCGGACCGATGGAGGCGGCAGTGCATGTACGCGCCGACCTCGCGCCGGGTGTCCGGCTTGCAGGCCCGGCGGTCGTGGTGGAAGATGAAACCGCCACCGTCGCGCCGGCAGGCTTCGACCTCACCGTGGCCGCCTCCGGTGCGCTGGTGATGACGAGGAGACCGTCTGCGTGAACTCGGACTCCCTGAGGCTCGACGACGACGCCCTCGCACGCCTTGCGGCAGACGGAGAGAGCGCCCGCGTCGAATTCAAGGAACGACTTTCGGGCGACGCCTCGCGGCAAATCGAGGAGGCGGTCTGCGCCTACGCGAACGATCTGGGAGGCGTCGGCCTGCCGGGTGTCGTCTTCGTCGGTCTTCGCGACGATGGCTCGCCTGCCGGCATCGCGGTCACGGACGAACTTTTACGCGCGCTTACCGATATTCGCAGTAACGGCAATGTGCTGCCGCCGCCGATGCTGCTGGTCGAGAGGCGGGTTGTGGCCGGGGCGGATGTGGCGGTCGTCACCGTGGCTCCGTCCGACTCGCCGCCCGTCCGCTTCCGGGGGCGTATCCATGTGCGCAACGGACCGCGACGCGGCCTGGCGACGGCGCAGGAAGAGCGGGTGCTGAACGAACGCCGGCGTTTCGGCGACCGGCCTTACGACCTCCGGCCGTTCTCCGGCGCGACGATTGCCGACCTCCACAGGCGCCAGTTCGAAGACGAATATCTGCCGAACGCCGTGGCCTCGGACGTGCTGGCGGCGAACGACCGCAGCTATGAGCAGCGCCTCGCGGCGGCCAAGATGATTGCGTCCACGGACGACCAGCGCCCCACAGTGCTCGGTTTGCTGGTGCTCGGCAGACAGCCCCGCGACTTCGTCGGCGGGTCATGGGTGCAGTTCCTACGTGTCGATGGCCGCGATCTTGGCGACGAGATTGTCGATGCGGAGACGATAGACGGGCCGATATCCGACATCGTGAGGCGGCTGGAAGAAAAACTGCACTCGCATAACCGCTGCCGTGTGGATTTTGTGAGCGCCGACAAAGAGCGCGTAACCCATCTCTATCCGCCGGCTGCGCTGCAACAGTTCTTCCGAAACGCGGTCATGCACCGGACCTATGAGGGCACCAATGCGCCGGTGCGGGTGACCTGGTTCGGTGACCGGATAGAAATCCAGAGTCCGGGAGGCCCTTACGGCAGCGTTACGGTGGAAAATTTCGGTCGGCCCGGCGTTGTCGACTACCGCAATCCCAATCTTGCCGAAGCCATGCGAAGCCTCGGCTATGTCCAGCGTTTCGGCGCCGGTATCGGCACGGCGCAACGGCTGTTGCGCGAAGCCGGCCATCCAGAAGCACGGTTTGACGTCGAGTGGACACATGTTCTTGTAACAGTGCGACCGGCTCGCCATTGACCGGCGGAAAAGGAGACTTTGCAACAATGACCGCTACATTCGATGCCGTGCGCCACCAGGTGATGTGGAACCGGCTGCTTTCCGTGGTGGAGGAGCAGGCGCAGACGCTGGTGCGGACGGCGTTTTCGACCTCTGCGCGCGAGGCGGGCGACATTTCGGCGGGCGTCTTCGACCTCACCGGGCGGATGCTGGCCCAGGCGGTCACCGGCACGCCCGGCCATGTGAACTCCATGGCGCTCTCGGTGGAGCATTTCGTTGCGAAATTCCCGCCCGAGACCATGCGCGAGGGCGATGTCTTCATCACCAACGATCCGTGGAAGGGCACGGGCCATCTGAACGACTTCACCGTCGTCTCGCCCACCTTCCGCGACGGGCGGATCGTGGCGCTGTTCGCATCCACCAGCCATGTCGTCGATGTGGGCGGGCTCGGCCAGGGCCCCGACGCCCGGCAGGTCTATCAGGAAGGCCTGTTCGTGCCGCTCATGCCG
>JAJEAZ010000365.1 GCA_022824105.1 Alphaproteobacteria bacterium | reverse complement strand
GGTCGCCATGTCGGCGCCTTCGAGCACGCCGCCGGCCTTGTCCATGCGCGCCTCCAGCGCCGACACCTGCTCCTCGTCGATAAAGACGCCGAGCTCGCCCACCTCGCTGAAATCGACCAGCGAGGCGAAATAGGTGGCGCTATGGATGGGCGTCTCGCCGCGCGCCGCCAGCCAGGCGAGCGTCACCGCCAGCAGGGTGCCGCCCAGGCAATAGCCGATGGCGTTGGCGCGCCGGGCCCCGGTAATCCGTTCGATGGCGTCGAGCGCGGCGAGCGGGCCCTCGGCCATGTAGTCGTCGAACGACTTGTCGGAAAGGCGCGAATCCGGGTTCACCCACGAGATGACGAAAACCGTGTGCCCCTGTTCGACCGCCCAGCGCACGAAGGAGTTTTCCGGCGTGAGGTCCAGGATGTAAAACTTGTTGATCCAGGGCGGGACGATCAGCAGCGGCACCTCGTGGACGGTCTCCGTGGCCGGCGCATACTGGATGAGCTCCATGAGCTCGTTGCGCAGCACGACCTTGCCCGGCGTGACGGCGACATTGCGGCCGACCTCGAACGCGGACATGTCGGTTTGCGCAATGCGCAGCTGCCCTTTGCCGGTCTCCAGGTCGCGCAGAAGGTTCTCGAAACCGCGCAGCAGGTTTTCCCCGTTGCTGTCCACCGTCTCGCGGAGGACTCTGGGGTTCGTGGCGGCGAAATTGGTCGGCGCCATCGCATCGACGAACTGGCGCGTGTAGAAGGCTACCTTGTCGGCATTGTGCCGGTCGTCTCCCTCGGCTTCCGGCAGGCTGCCGAGCAGGAAGCGCGAGGACAGCAGATAGGACTGCTTGATGAAGTCGAAGACGAAGTTCTCCCGCCAGGCGGCATCCTTGAAGCGGCGGTCGTCCGGCTCCGGCTCCGCAACCGGCGGGGTCGGCTCGCCGCCTATCATCCGTCGCGCCGTGTCCTGCCAGAGCCTGGCGTATTGCTGGGCGAGTTCGGCCTGGGCGGTCATCATGCGCGCCGGGTCGGCCATCATGCGCGTTGTCATTTCGAGGAAAGCCTTGCCGATGCCGAGCGGGTCCGGATCGGGCGCTTCCGCCCCGGCGCCGTGCCGGGCGGCGAATTCCGCCGCCACGCGCTGGCTGCGTTCCGTGATTTCCCTGAAGCGTTCGGCGAGCGCATCCTGGTCGAGTGTGCCGGTCATGGGGCCGCCTCCAGCAATGGTCCGGCGCGACTATAGCCCGACACGGTTATTGCGATGCAGCATAAAATTGTCGCAGTGCGGAATGGTATTGCTGGTCGCCGGCTGTGCCCTGCTCGGCGACACGCCGCCGCCGACCAGCCGCCTGGCGGACGAGGAACGCATCCAGCGTGAGCGCCCCTGGCCCAATCTTGCCGATGTCCCCACCGAAGCGCGCCCCGGCTCGGATCCTGCCGCCATTGCGGCGCTCCGGGCGAAGCTGGAAGCGGAGCGGGACGCGCACGAAGCGGAGCGCGCCTGTCCGCCGGGCAGCGCGGGCAAGGACGGGAAGTGCATGGAATAGGGCGGCGCTCTTGCTATAAACGCGCCGCCCGTTTTGGGAGACCGGAGGCCATGGACCGCGACTTCCACCGAATCCGGCGCCTGCCGCCTTATCTCTTCGCCGAGGTGAACGAGATGAAGGCCCGCGCGCGCGCCGCCGGCGAGGACATCATCGATTTCGGCATGGGCAATCCCGACAGGCCGACTCCTCCCCATATCGTGGAGAAGATGATCGAAACCGCCCGCGACCCCCGCGCGCACCGTTACTCGACCTCGCGCGGCATCCCCGGGCTGCGGCGCGCGATTGCGGCCTATTACGACCGGCGCTTCGGCGTGGAGGTCGATCCCGAGCGGGAGGCGATCGTCACCCTCGGCTCCAAGGAGGGGCTCGCCAATCTCGCCCAGGCGATAACCTCGCCGGGCGACATCGTGCTGGTCCCCAACCCGTCATACCCGATCCACCCTTACGGCTTCATCATCGCGGGCGCGTCCGCCCGTCATATTCCGGTGGGGCCGGGCTACGATTTCATGGCGGAGCTGGAACGCGCGGCGCGCCATTCCGTGCCGCCGCCGACCGCGCTCCTGCTGAGCTATCCCTCCAATCCGACGGCGGAGGCGGCCGATCTCGATTTCTATGGCGAGGTGGTGGATTTTTGTCGGCGGCACGGGATCTGGATCATCTCCGATCTCGCTTATGCGGAGATCTATTTCGACGGATCTCCGCCGCCGTCCGTGCTGCAGGTGCCCGGCGCCCGCGACGTGGCGGTCGAGTTCACCTCGCTGTCCAAGACCTATTCCATGCCGGGCTGGCGGGTCGGCTTCTGCGTCGGCAATGCGCGCCTCGTCGGCGCGCTCGCGCGGGTGAAGTCCTACCTCGACTACGGCGCTTTCACGCCGATCCAGGTCGCCGCGGTGGCGGCGCTGAACGGTCCTCAGGACTGCGTGGAGGAGGTGCGCGCCCTCTACGGGGAGCGGCGGGACACGCTGGTGGACTCCTTCGGGCAGGCGGGCTGGGAGGTGCCGCCGCCGCCGGCGACCATGTTCGCCTGGGCGCCGCTGCCGCCGGCGCTTGCGGGAATGGGCTCGCTGGAGTTCTCCAAGCTGCTGCTGCGCGAGGCGAAGGTCGCCGTCTCGCCGGGCGTGGGATTCGGCGAATATGGCGAGGGGTTCGTGCGCATGGCGCTCGTGGAGAACAAGCAGCGCATCCGCCAGGCGGCGCGGGGCGTCAAACAGTTCCTGGCGGCTACCGAAGCCTTTGCCGGGGAGGCGGGGCAGCGCGTTGCCGCCGCGGCCGGCCGATGACGGCGCTCAGGCTTGCCGTCGCCGGCCTCGGCACCGTCGGCGCCGGCCTCGTCCGGCTCGTCGAGCGCGAGGCGGGCCTGCTGGAACTGAGGGCGGGGCGGCGGATCGAGATCGTCGATGTCTCGGCGCGCGAGCGCGGCCGCGACCGGGGCGTCGCGCTGGATCGTTACCGCTGGCATGACGACGCCGTCGCCATGGCGCGCAGCACGGAGGCCGACGTCGTCGTGGAATTGATCGGCGGCTCCGACGGGCCGGCCAAGGCGGTCTGCGAGGCGGCGCTTGCCGCCGGCCGGCATGTCGTCACCGCCAACAAGGCGCTGCTCGCCCATCACGGCGCGGACCTCGCCCGGGCGGCGGAAGCGGCCGGCGCGGCGCTTTCCTGGGAGGCCGCAGTTGCCGGCGGCATACCGGCGATCAAGGCCGTGCGCGAGGGCTTCGCCGGCAACGAGGTCCATCGCGTCATGGGCATCCTGAACGGCACCTGCAACTACATGCTCTCGGACATGCGCCGCACGGGGCGCGACTTCGCGACCGTTCTCAAGGAAGCGCAGGACCTGGGCTATGCCGAGGCCGATCCGAGCTTCGACATCGACGGCGTGGATGCCGCCCACAAGCTCGCCATCCTGGCCAGCCTCGCCTTCGGCACCGGGGTCGACCTGGCGGCCGTGCATGTCGAGGGCATCCGCAGCGTTTCCGCGCTCGATATCGCCTTCGCCGAAGAACTGGGATACCGGATCAAGCTGCTGGGCATCGCGCGGCAGTCGGACGCCGGGCTGGAGCAGCGCGTCCATCCCTGCATGGTGCCGGTGGAAGCCCCGATCGCGCATGTGGACGGCGTCGTCAATGCCGTCGTGGTCGAGGGCAGCGCCGTCGGCCGCGCGGTGCTGGAAGGCCCGGGGGCCGGTGCGGGACCGACCGCGTCGGCGGTCGCCGCCGACATTATCGACATCGCGCGGGGCAACCGGGCGCCTGTCTTCGGTGTGCCCGCGGCGGCTCTCCAGCCCCTGCAGGCGGCGCCGATGGACGCGCATCGCGGCGCCTACTACATCCGCCTGATGGTGGTGGACCGCCCGCGCGTGCTCGCATCGGTGGCGTCGAGCCTGGGCGCGCACGGTATTTCCATCGAGTCGGTGCTGCAGCGGGGGCGCGCGCCGGAGGAGCGGGTTCCCGTGGTGATCGTCACGCATGAGACCGAGGAGCGCAACCTGAAGGCGGCGCTCGCCGAGATCGCGCGCCAGGATGCGGTGGCCGAGCCGCCGCTCTCGATCCGCATCGAGGCCCTGTAGCGAACCGGGAGGAGGGCAGCGCCCATGCCAGACACACCGTCCGCAGACGACGGCGCCAGGGCCGTCATGGACCGCAACCTCGCGCTGGAAGCGGTGCGGGTGACGGAAGCCGCCGCGCTCGCGGCGTCGCGCCTGATGGGCCGCGGCGACGAGAAGGCGGCGGACCAGGCGGCGGTGGACGCCATGCGCCGGGCGCTCAACGACCTGACCATTGACGGCACGGTGGTGATCGGCGAGGGCGAGCGCGACGAGGCGCCGATGCTCTATATCGGCGAGCGGGTCGGCGCCGGGGGTCCGAAGATCGACATCGCGCTCGACCCGCTGGAAGGCACGACGATCACCGCCAAGGGCGGGTCGAACGCGCTCGCCGTCATCGCCATGGCGGAGGAGGGCGGCTTCCTCCATGCGCCGGACGTCTATATGGACAAGATCGCCGTCGGCGGGGACCTGCCGGAGGGGGTGGTGGACCTCGACCGCAGCCCGGCCGACAATCTGGCGGCGCTGGCGGAAGCCAAGGGCCTTGCCGTCGCCGACCTCGTGGTCTGCATTCTCGACCGGCCGCGCCACGAAGAGCTGATCGGGGCGGTGCGCGACGCCGGCTCGCGCATCCAGCTCATCCAGGACGGCGATGTCTCCGGCGTTATCGCCACCTCGCGGCCGGACAGCGGCATCGACATCTATATGGGCTCGGGCGGCGCGCCCGAGGGCGTGCTCGCGGCGGCGGCGCTGCGCTGCATCGGCGG
>JAJEAZ010000595.1 GCA_022824105.1 Alphaproteobacteria bacterium | reverse complement strand
ATCAAACGGATGCGCCGCAAGTTCCGAGCCGTGGACCCGGACTTTTCGTCGATAGAGACGCTCTACGGCGGCGGATACTGCTACCGCCCGTCATAGCCGCCGGATGGTGCAGCAGGGCGGCCGACCCGGGGGACGGCGCAGGGCAAGGCGATGGTATCGCTCGCCGCTGATGCGCCGCCTCCTGGCGGTGAACCTGCTGGCGCTCGTGATCCTGGCGGCCAGCCTGCTCTATCTCGGCGGCTACAAGCGCGAACTGATTGAGACCGAACTGCGGCTGGTGGAGGCCAAGGGCCGGACCATCGCCGTTGCGCTGGGCCACGAGTCGATTCGGCTTCTGGCCGAAAGCGAGCCGGTTCTCGACGCGAGGAGCGCCGAGCCGTTGCTCAGGCGTCTGATCGAGGAATCGGGCCTGAGCGTGCGTATCCGGGTCCGGGTGTTCGGCCCGGACGGCGCGCTCCGGCTGGACAGCCGGCGATTTTCCGGCTTCGGCGATGCGGTGGAAAGCGAACTGCTGCCTCCGGCCGACGGGTCGAACATGTTCCATGCCGCGCTGCGCTGGATTCTGGGCCTCTTCGACCTCGCCTTCCGGGAACTGGAGACCATCGAGCCCTACCGGGAGCGCGCGGAACAGAAAGCCTCCGACTATCGGGAGGTGGCAGGAGCGCTGCGCGGGGAGACCGGGCAGGTCGTCCGCTCGCTCGGCGCGCGGGGCCTGGTGTTGAGCGTCGCCCTGCCGATACGGGATTTCAAGCGCGTGCTGGGCGCGGCGATGGTCTCGGCCGACGGCCGGCCCATAGACGAAGCCGTGAGCGAAATGCGCTTGAACATCCTCGCGGCCGCCGGCGTGGCCCTGGTCGCAAGCCTGCTGCTGACGATCTACATGGCGCGGGGCATCGTGCGGCCGCTGAGGGACCTCTCCGCGACGGCCGAGCGCGTCCGGCCCGGTTACGGCCGGGTGGACATACAGGACCTGAGCGGGCGCAACGACGAAATCGGCGACCTGTCGGCAGCGCTGAGGCGAATGACGCATGCCCTGTGGGAAGGGATGGAGGAGACCGAGAAATTCGCCGCCGACGTCAGCCACGAGCTCAGGACGCCGCTGGCTTCCACCTACAGCGCGGCCGAGACGGCGATACGCGAGGACGACCCGGCAAAGCGGCGCAAGCTGATGCAGATCGTCCAGGATGACGTCCGGCGCCTGAACCGCCTGATAGACAGCGTGGCCGACTTCTCCAGCCTGGGGGCCCAGTTCTCGCGGGCGGAAACCCGCCCTGTCGACATTCGGCAAATGGTTGCAGCCTGCGTCGATGCCGAGCAGCCGCCGCGCCCGGTGCTGGCGGTCGGGCCCGGGGAGCGCTTCATCGCGCGCGGACTGGAAGAGCAGCTCGCGCGGGTGGTTCGCAACCTGATCGACAATGCCCGGTCCTATTCTCCCGCGGCCGAGGGCGTCAGGCTGTCCCTCGCGCGACAGGAAGAGGAGATCGTGCTTCAGGTCGACGATGACGGTCCGGGCGTCCAGACAGGCAAGGAGGAGACGATTTTCGAGCGTTTCTACACCGACCGTCCGGAAGCAGGCGGACAGGGCGACCGGCATTCCGGCCTCGGCCTCTCGATCTCGCGCGACATCGTCAGGCTCCACGGCGGCAGCATCGGGGCAAGCAACCGGCGCGGCGCCGACGGAAGCGTTCTGGGGGCGCGGCTGGAACTGCGCCTGCCAGCGGCGGAGGCCTGATGCAAGTCCATGCAAGCTGCATCGCCTTCGAAGGCAAGGGCGTGCTGCTGCGCGGGCCTCCCGGAGCCGGGAAGTCCGACCTTGCGCTTCGGGCGATCGAGGCGGGGGCCCGACTGGTCGCCGACGATCTCGTCGCGCTCGACCTGCGCGGCGACCGGGTCTGGGCGCGCGCGCTGCCCCGGGCCGACGGCAGGCTTGAAGTGCGCGGCGTGGGGATCGTCCGACTGCCCGCGCTGGACGGCGCGGAACTCGTCCTGCTGGCCGACCTTGCCGGACCCGAGCGTTTGCCGGAACCCGATTTCGAGACCGTCCTGGGCAGGCCGGTGAGGCGTATCCGTCTGGCGCCGTTCGAGATTTCGGCGGCGATCAAACTGCGCCTTGCCGTGCAAATGGCATCGGAGGATAAAGGCGCGCCACGAGTATCGGACAGTGATGACGGTCGGTAGCGAATCCACGCGCAGGCGCCTCGTCCTGGTAACCGGCATGTCCGGAGCCGGCCGGTCCACCGCATTGAAGGAGCTCGAGGACCTCGGGTTCGAGGCGATCGACAACATCCCGCTGGCGATGCTGGACGGCCTGGATGCCGACGGGTCCGGCCGGCCGCTGGCCGTGGGCATCGACACGCGGGCGCGCGACTTCACGGTTCAAGGACTGCTGGACCACATGACTGGCGCGATTTCGCGCTTCGATATCGTGCCACTCTTCCTCCACGCCGACGAGGAGCACCTGACGCGGCGCTACCGGGAGACACGCCGACGCCATCCCATGGCGCCGGACGGCAGCGCCGTCGCCGGCATCGAGCGGGAGCGCCGGCTGCTGGAACCGTTGCGCCGCGCCGCCGAGGTCGTCATCGACACCTCCCTGCTCACCGCCCACGACCTTCGCCGCCTGTTGAGGGCGCAATTCGTGTCCGACCCACAGGAAGGCATGTCGATCTTCGTCACGTCCTTTTCGTTCCGGCTGGGCCTGCCGCGCGAGGCGGACCTCGTGTTCGACGCGAGGTTCCTCGCCAACCCCCACTATGTGGACGCGCTGCGGCCGCTGACGGGATGCGACGAAGCTGTCGGCGCCTATATCGCGGACGACCCGGATTTCGAGCCCTTTCTCGATGGCGTCGGGTCGCTCCTCGGCAAGCTGCTGCCCCGCTATGCGCGGGAAGGCCGCGCCTATCTCACCATTGCGGTCGGATGCACCGGCGGGCGCCATCGTTCGGTATTCGCCGCTGAAGAGCTTGCGCGCCTGTTGCGCGAACGCGGCTGGCGGGCCACGCTCATCCATCGCGACCTCGAAGAAGCGCCGGCATCGACGCCGGAGCGGGACCATCCCGATGCGGCGGGCCAAGTCTCCGCCGCAATGGAAACGGAGAACAGCCCATGATCGGCCTCGCGCTCGTTACGCATGGCCGCCTAGCCATCGAACTGCTTGCTGCGCTCGAACATGTCGTCGGGCCTCAGGAGCAGGTCGCGGCCGTGTGCATCGGCCCCGACGACGACATGGAGGACCGCCGCGCCGAGATCGCGCGCGTCGCCAGGGCGCTCAACACGGGGGACGGCATCGTGCTGTTGACCGACATGTTCGGCGGCACGCCCTCCAATCTCGCCATTTCGGTGCTCGGCGCGTCGAACAAGGGCGAAGTCGAAGTGGTCGCGGGCGTCAATCTGCCCATGCTGGTCAAGCTCGCGACCTGCCGCCAGCACAAATCCCTCGCCGAGGCGGTCGCCGACGCTGAGGAGGCGGGGCGGAAATACATCCAGATTGCCTCGAAACTGCTCGCCGAGGCTCCCGGCTGACATGCCCTCGGCGCGTTTGCGGATCGTCAACGAACGCGGCCTGCACGCGCGCGCCGCCGCGAAGTTCGTGGCGCTCGCAGGGCGCTTCGACGCGGAAGTGCATGTCGCCCATCACGATATGACCGTGCCCGGCGAGTCGATCATGGGGTTGCTCCTGCTCGGCGCGGGCAAGGGATGCGAGATCGAGGTCGTGTGCGAAGGCGCCGAGGCAGCCGCAGCGCTGGCCGCATTGCAGGCGCTGGTGGCGGACGGCTTCAGCGAGGCGTGAGGGCGGCGGCGATGCGCTCACTTCGCTGTCCAAGGGTCGACGACCTCGATGCCCGTATCGGCGAAGTCCCGGACATTGCGGGTTGCCAACGCCATGTCGCGTGACAGTGCGATAGCAGCAATCTGGCAGTCCGTCGGTGAAATCGGGCGGCCTCTCCGCCGGCGGCGGGCCGCGACCTCCGCATAGGCGCGCGCCGCCCTGCTGTCGAACGGCAGGATGCGGTTGGCGAACAGCAGGCCGAATGCGCGTTCCGCGGCATCCGCAAGGCTTCGGCGGCGAGCTCCGTCCGGCAAGAAGGCAACGCCGGAGCGGATTTCGGCTTCGGTCACCGCCGCCACGAACAGCCGTTCGGCAGGTTGACCGTCCATCCAGACCATGACCTCCGGGCTCGGCGTGGCGCGCATCGTTTCCGAAACCACATTCGTGTCGAGTAGGACCATTGCTGCCGCTCAATCGAAGGTCGGCGGATTGCGCATGGGTTCGCGCGGCGGCAATTCCAGTTCGACGCCGCCGAAGGGTTTGAACAATTCGTGGAGCGCCGTACCCAACCCTTTCGCCGGTGGCTCCTCCTGCCGTACAGCCAAGCGCAGAATCACCCGCGCCTCCTCCTCCATCGACCGGCCATTGGCCGCCGCGCGCAGGCGGAGCCGCGCTTTCACCTCGTCGTCGAGCTTGCGGATCGTGATGCTCGCCATCGCCGCTGCCCTCCTCCCGGCAGGAATGATAACCTGGAAGCTGATTGCATTGCTATCAGATCCGCCGGCCGCTGGCGCCGCCCTCCGGTCTTCGGTTGAAAGGGTGCCGCGCTGCTTGCTATACGCACCGGGCTTTTCGCGAGCATCCCTTTCCGAACAAGGACACACCATCAAATGCCCGATTACGAGGTTGCCGATATTTCGCTTGCCGACTGGGGCCGCAAGGAAATCGCCATTGCAGAAACCGAAATGCCGGGGCTTATGGCGATCCGCGGGGAATACGGCCCGGCCCGGCCGCTCGAGGGCGCGCGCATCGCGGGCTGCCTGCACATGACCATTCAGACCGCGGTGCTGATCGAGACCCTGCAGGCGCTCGGCGCGGAGGTGCGCTGGTCGTCCTGCAACATCTTTTCCACACAGGACCAGGCCGCCGCGGCCATGGCGGCGTCCGGCGTGCCGGTCTTCGCCTGGAAGGGCGAGACGGAGGAAGAGTACTGGCAGTGCGTGAGGCGCACCGTCGAGGGACCGGGGGGCTGGCATCCGAACCTGCTGCTCGACGATGGCGGCGACCTCACCAAGCTGATGCATGACGACTACCCGCAACTCATGGCGGATGTGCGGGGGGTTTCCGAGGAGACCACGACCGGCGTGCTGCGCCTTTACGAGATGGCGAAGACCGGATCGCTCGCCTGCCCCGCCTTCAACGTCAACGACTCCGTCACCAAGTCGAAATTCGACAATCTCTACGGCTGCCGCGAGAGCCTTGTGGATGGGATCAAGCGCGCCACCGATGTGATGATCGCCGGCAAGTCCGCGCTGGTCTGCGGTTACGGCGATGTCGGCAAGGGCTCGGCGGAAAGCCTGCGCAGCCAGGGCGCGCGCGTCATGGTGAGCGAGATCGACCCGATCTGCGCCCTGCAGGCCTGCATGGCCGGCTACGAGGTCGTGCGCCTCGACGATGTCGCGGACCGGGTGGACATCGTGGTCACGGCGACCGGCAACACCGATGTCGTCACCGTTGACCACATGCGCGCCATGAAGGACCGGGCGATCATTTGCAATATCGGCCATTTCGACAATGAGATTCAGGTGGACGCGCTGCGCAACCTGGTCTGGCATAACGTCAAGCCGCAGGTGGATGAGGTGGAGTTCCCCGACGGCAAGCGGCTGATCCTGCTGGCGGAGGGCCGGCTGGTGAACCTCGGCTGCGCCACCGGGCATCCGAGCTTCGTGATGTCGGCAAGCTTCTCCAACCAGGTGCTGGCGCAGATCGAACTCTGGACCAACGGCGCGCAATACGACCGGCAGGTGCATGTGCTGCCGAAGCATCTCGACGAAAAGGTGGCCCTGCTGCACCTGGCGAGACTCGGGGCCCAGCTGACCGAACTGCGCCCGGACCAGGCGGCCTATATCGGCGTCCCGCAGGCCGGACCGTTCAAGCCGGACTACTACCGCTACTGACCGCCGGCGGGCTCGCGCAACAGGTCGTCGAGGACGGTTGTCAGGAGCACCAAGTCGGCCGGGCGGCTCAGGCGGTGGTCGCCGTCCTTGACGAAAACGGTCCGCACGTCCTCGCCCTCGATCCGTTCGACGAGCCGAAGCGATTCCCGCCAGGGAACCGCGTCATCGCGCATTCCGTGTAGCAGGCGGACCGGCCGCAGGACGGGAATCGGCCGGTCGAGGAGGCAATGGCGCTTGCCGTCCTCGATCAGCGCCTTCGTGATCGTGTACGGCCCGTCCCCATACCCGCTCGGGCGCAGGAAGAAGCCCTGCGCGTCGAGGTCGCGCCGCTGCTCCGTCGTCAATCCCGCGTCCACGCGAAGGACGAAATCGGGCGCCGGCGCAATGCCGATGAGCGCATGCACCCGCTCCGGACGTGCCAGCGCCGCCAGCAGCATCAGCCAACCGCCCATGCTGGAGCCGACCAGCACCTGCGGGCCTGACGTCAGCCGGTCCAGCACCGCAAGCGTGTCGGCGAGCCAGTCCGAAAGCACGGCCTGCTCGAACCGCCCGCCGGACTCCCCGTGGCCGCGATAGTCGAAGCGCAGGAAGGCCCTGCCCTGCCGCCGGCAGAAATCGTCGAGCGCGGTCGCCTTCTCACCCGTCATGTCCGACATGAATCCGCCGAGGAACACCACGCCCGGCCCCGCCCCGGCCGCGCGCCGGCAAGCCAGCGGCGGCCCCTCGGCACGGGTCAGCATCTCCGGCTCCCTGCCTCTCGAATCGGTCACGGCGGACTACAGGTCCAGCAACTGCTCTTTCAGCAGAGCCTGCAAATAGTCCGCCAGCCTGTCCAGATCATAATGACCCTCATTCCATGCCTTATCAGCAGCCTGCAGTGCCCTGTAATACGGTTGCCTGTTTTCGCGAATTCTTTCCGGAACCGTTTTTTGTCCAGGCAACAACCTGCCCTGTTTAAGACAAATAAGATAGTAGCATGCAGCCCGCGCGGTTCGGCCGTTTCCTTCAGTAAATGGATGTATCCAATTGATTCGCCAAAGTGCAAAGGCTGCAAGCATTGTTGGATGTTTGTCGAACGCGCTCAGTGTCCAATTTTCGTATATGAAGGAAAAGAATCTATCCATGAGATCGGAAACTGCACTGTAGTGCGGCGGGATATGGTCGCCGACATAGATCGGCTCCTCCCTGTAACGTCCGCCGTGCTGGACGATATTCGTAACCGCGGCATGATTCAGGGCCCAGAGAGTGTATTTGTCGAACGCCTCGATTCCCTTCCGAAGACCGATCTCGATTGAACTCTCCAACAGATCGTATTGGCGAAGAAGATTTTGTTCTTGAACCGCGAGAAACAGTCGTGGGTCGTCCTTCTAGCCTTACCACCATGACCGATTTGCGTCTCCTCCGATATCACCCCTCCGGCATCAGGCGATGATATTTTGCCCTCCGTCTTACGCTTTCCTTCGTTACGGAATCGCTCATCGCATTGCCGTAAGCAAAGCTGATCCGCTGTTCCAGATATTCCTCTTCTGTCACTTCCCGGCCGCGCGTTTCCTCAAGCAACTGCAACAACTCCTCATCGACTTCGGTGACATGAAGGAAAGGTTTCCGTTCCGCCATTTTGCCAGCCTCCCCGATGGTCCATCCGTCTGCTGCGATGGACGATTATCGTAGCAGGCCCGGTGGTCGGACTGTCAACCTGCTGCAGTTTGCGCGACCGGGCTTCACGCGAGCGCACAAGTGGTGAATTGTAGCAACACCGTGACGCTCCTCCCTCTCGACTCTCCCGGCCGCACCGCCCTCAAAGGCAACACAATCCTGCAGGTGCTGCCCGCGCTGGAAGCGGGCGGCGTCGAACGGGGGGCGCTGGAAATTGCCGCAGCACTCCGCGAAGCCGGCGCGCGGGCGCTGGTCGTCTCATCGGGCGGGCGGATGACCGCAGGCCTGGGCGCGGACCACATTACCCTGCCCGTTCAGACGAAGAATCCCGTCGGGCTGTGGGGCAATGCGGCCCGCCTGAAGGCGTTGATCGAGCGGGAAGGCGTGGACCTCGTCCATGCACGGTCGCGTGCGCCCGCCTGGAGCGCCCGGTCGGCGGCCCGGCGCGCCGGGGTTCCGTTCGTCACCACGTTCCACGGCGCATACGGCGCCCGCAGCGCCGCCAAGCGCGCCTGGAACCGGATCATGGTCCGGGGCGACCGCGTGATTGCCGTCTCGGACTTCATCGCGACGCACATGCACGAAGTGTATCGCTGTCCCCCGGAACGCATCCGCGTCGTGCATCGGGGCATCGACGCCGCGGCGTTCGATCCCGCCGCCGTCCCGGCGCGCGAGAGGACGGCCCTGCGCGCGGAATGGGCGGTCCCGGAAGGTGCGCGGGTCGTGCTGCTGCCGGGACGGCTCACCCGGCTCAAGGGCCACGCCGTGCTGGTCGAGGCGATGCGGCTCCTCGCAGACCCGAAACTCGTCGCCGTGTTCGCGGGCTCCGACCGGGACCGGGACGCTTACCGGCGGGAACTGGAAGCGCAGGCGCGCGGCCTTCCGGTGCGCTTCGCCGGTCATGTCGACGACGTGGCGGCCGCCTATGCGGCAAGCGATGTCGTCATTTCCGCTTCCGTTCAGCCAGAATCTTTCGGTCGCGTGCTGGCGGAGGCGGGAGCGATGGGCCTCCCCGTCGTTGCCAGCGATCACGGAGGCGCGCGCGAAATCGTCCGCCAGGGCGAGACCGGCTGGCTGGTCCCGCCGGGCGACCCGGCTGCGCTGGCGGACGGCATTCGCGACGCGCTCGGTGCTGCCGGCCCCGCACTAGCCGAACGCGCACGCTCCCGCATACTTTCCCGCTTCACCCTCGCGCGCATGTGCGCCGGGACGCTTGCGGTCTATGAGGAACTGCTGTGACGGGCTCCCGCGAACGCCCCGCCGAAGGAACCCGCCTCCTGCGGAGCATGCGCGCATGACCGCCGGTGAGCGCCCCCCTGTCTCCTGCTACATCCGCACTCTCAACGAAGAGAACCGGATCGGCGCGGCCGTGCAGGCCGCGCTGCTGACGGCCCGCGAAGTCGTCGTGGTGGATTCCGGCTCGACGGACGGCACGGTCGCGGCGGCGGAAGCCGCGGGCGCGCGGGTTGTCGAGCAGCCCTGGCTCGGCGGCGGCCACCAGAAGCGCGTCGGCGAGGACGCCTGCCGGCACGACTGGCTGCTGGACATCGACGCCGACGAGGTTGTCAGCGAAGACCTGGCGCGCGAGATCCGGGGCCTTTTCGCCGCGGGCGAACCCGATGCCGACATATTTCGGCTCCCCCTGGTGACCGTCGATCCGTCGGGGCGCATCTGGCGCAGGGCGCGCGCTCCCCGCCGCGCCAAGCTCTACGACCGGCGCAAGATCCGCATGCCCGCACACGGCGCATGGGACCAGTTCCGCATCCCCGCAGGTCTCCGCGTGCGGAAGCTCGACGGCCCGCTCCTGCATCATGCCTTCGACGATATCGGCCATCTCTCCCGCAAGCAGGGCAGCGCGATGGTCCGGCGCGTGCGCTTTCTCGACGACGGGCGGCGGTCCTCCACGGCCCTGCGCGTCTGGTTCGGCCTGCCTCTCTTCTTCCTCCGGAACTACCTGCTGCGCGGCCAGTGGCGGGAAGGCCGCTACGGCTTCCTCTTCGCGCTCACCACGGCATACAACCACTGGCTGCGCTACGCGATGCTGTATGAGCGTCAGCGAATCCGGGGCGGCAAGGACGGCAGTCATTAACTTCCGACTTTTTTAATTAACAGGTGATCGGCCTGGCGATCGTGTTCTTCTTCCCCGGAACCGCGACCTGGCTGCCGAGCGTCCTGTTCGACCGCTGACGCCCTAACCGTTCGCGCCGCCCTGCCCGGCTTGCGCCGGGGCGGGGCGGCGGCAATACTCGACTGCGGACGATGAAGGAAGCGGGAAGGCCCCATGAAGCATCTGTGGTTCCACCTCATGCCCTATACCGAGCTGCCGGACGATTTCCGGGAGCAGAACCCGTCAGTGTGGGTCGATATCCATTCGCGCCTCTTCGATCCCGAGCGCGCGCACTACATGTACAACGACTTCATGGACGAAATGGAGTATGCGGCCGAGGTCGGCTTCGACGCCGTGTGCTGCAACGAGCACCACTCCAACGGCTACGGGCTGATGCCCTCGCCCAACCTGATCGCCTCTTCCCTCGCGCGCCGCGCCAACCCGGACACCGCGCTCTGCGTCATGGGCAACAGCCTCGCCCTCTACAACCCGCCGACCCGCGTCGCGGAAGAGTTCGCGATGATCGACTGCATCTCGGGCGGGCGATTGATCGCGGGCTTCCCCGTCGGCTCGCCGATGGACACCTGCTATGCCTACGGCCAGAACCCGAGCCTGCTGCGCGAGCGCTACCTTGAAGCCCACGACCTCGTGATGCGCGCCTGGACCGAGCCCGATACCTTCGCGTTCGACGGCCGCTTCAACCAGCAGCGCTATATCAATATCTGGCCGCGCCCGGTCCAGAAGCCGCACCCGCCGGTCTGGATACCCGGCGGCGGCTCGGTCGAGACCTGGCGCTGGTGCGCCGAGATGGACTATGTGTACTGCTACCTCTCCTATTTCGGCTACAAGGCCGGGCTCCAGACCATGCAGGGCTTCTGGGAGGAGATGAAGCGGCTCGGCAAGGAGCCCAATCCCTACCGCGCCGGATTCCTGCAATTCGTCGGCGTCGCCGAGACCGAGGCGGAGGCCTACGAGCTCTACCGCGAGCCGGCGGAATATTTCTACGGACGGTGCCTGCATATCGACCCCCGCTTCGCCGCCCCGCCCGGCTACACCACCGAGGCGACGCAGCGGGCCGGCATCCAGAGCCAGGTCGCCAACGCCGCGCTGCAGAACCGCAAGGCGCTTCAGGTCTCAAAGTCCGCACGCGAGTTCGACGCCATTCTGGACAATGGCTATGTCATCATCGGCACGCCGGACCAGGTGGCCGAGAAGCTGCGCCATGTGATCCATGACCTGCGCTTCGGCCAACTCATGCTGTTGCTGCAATTCGGCAACATGGACAAGCAGTTGGCGAAGTACAACTCCCGCCTCTATGCCGAGCAGGTAATGCCGCAACTGCAGGACGTCTGGAGCGAGTGGGAGAACCACTGGTGGCCGACGCCGATGGCGGCCGCCGACCGGGCGGCGCCCGACCCCATCGCGCACCGCGCCGCGGCCGCCGAATAGGAGCGCGGCAGGCTATGGACATGGCTTCTCCGCCTCCTGCCGTCGACCATGTGGACGTCAATGGCGAACCCTGCCGCGTCTGGCGCAAGGGATCGGGCCGCCCGCTCGCCTTCCTGGCCGGCCATGGCGGCCTGCCCAAATGGCCGGCTTTCCTCGACCGGCTGGCGGAGAGCCACGAAGTCGTCGCGCCCTCCATCCCCGGCTATCCCGGCAGCCTCGGGCACACGAAGCTCGTGGACCATCTGGACTGGGTGCTGGCGGTCCGCGACCTGCTGAACGGCTGCGGCCTGGAAGGCGGCGACACCCTGCTGGCCGGCTCCGGCCCCGGCGCGTCCTTCGCGCTGGAGGTCGCCGCGCTCTGGCCGCACAAGGTGGACCGTCTGGCGTTGATCGCGCCCTGGGGCCTGTTCGACGAAGCCGAACCGATGACCGACCCCTGGGGCCAGCGCATCCCGGAACTGCCGGGGATGCTCTGCGCCGACCCGGAGAACTGGAACGCGCTCAAGGCCGCGCCCGAAGGCGCGAACTCGGTGGAATGGCCGATCGAGCAGACGCGCGCCCTGGA
>JAJEAZ010000313.1 GCA_022824105.1 Alphaproteobacteria bacterium | reverse complement strand
CGCGCACCTGATTGCGCGCGCGAGACGGCGCACGCACCTCTCGCGCTTGCTCACGCCGGGGGCTTTTTCGCGGCCCCCAGCCGCTCTCCTGCGCAGAAACGCCGAAAGGCGGCCCCGGAAGCCGCCTCTCTCTACTTTCATTCTACACCATACCGCCAAATGTCAAGTCCCCTTTGGGAACAAAAAACGAAACTGCCGGAGATTTTTCACGAAATGGCGGCGGCGATTGCGGCAGCGCCTCCGACGCCTTATCGTGCAAGCCTTGCCGGGCAGGGCGGCTCCCGCATGTCCGGCAGTCCAATGCAGCAGAAGGATGCACCCATGCAGTTCCGGAACCTCCTGATCGGCTGCGCGTTCGCCGCGCTCGCGGCCGCGCCCGCCTGGGGGCAGGACGGCACGCTGACCGTCGGCCTCAAGGCGGAGCCATCGTCGATCGACCCGCACTACCACAATCTCGGGCCCAACAACTCCATGGCGGCGCATTATTTCAGCCGCCTCGTGGAGCAGGACGACAAGCTGCGGCTGCTGCCGGGCCTCGCCGTGTCCTGGAAGCCGGTCGCCGACACGGTCTGGGAGTTCAAGCTGCGCGAAGGGGTGAAGTTCCACGACGGGTCGGACTTCAACGCCGACGACGTGCTGTTCACCTTCGAGCGCGCGCCCAACGTGCCGAACTCGCCCTCCAGCTTTGCGACCTACCTCAAGGGCAAGACCTTCGAGAAGGTGGACGACTACACGATCCGTATCGGCACCGAGCGGCCCTATCCGCTGATGCCGGTCGATATGGCGCAGGTGCCGATCATTTCCGCCGATGTGGGCGCCGACGTCGCCACGGCGGACTTCAACTCGGGCAAGGCGGCCATCGGCACCGGCCCCTACCGCTTCGTCGAGTGGGTGCCCGGCGACCGTCTGGTGATCGAGCGTAACGAGGACTATTTCGACGCCAAGCCGGAATGGGAGAAGATCGTCTTCAAGCCGATCAAGTCGGGCCCGGCCCGCGTCGCCGCGCTGCTCGCGGGCGATGTGGACTTCATCGACAATGTGCCGCCCATCGACATTCCGCGCCTCAAGGGCGACGAGAACGTGCAGCTGAGCCAGGGCGTCTCCAGCCGGGTGATCTACCTGCATATGGACCAGTACCGGGAGAATTCCCCCTTCGTGAAGGCGAACGGCGGCGGCGACATCAAGAATCCGCTTCTGGACGTGCGCGTCCGCAAGGCGATCTCCAAGGCGCTCGACCGGGACGCGATCGTGGACCGGGTGATGGAAGGCGTGGCGATCAAGGCGGGGCAGTTGCTGCCGGAGGGCTTCTTCGGCGTCACGCCCAACCTGCAGCCGGAGCCCTACGACCCCGAGGGCGCCAAGGCGCTGCTGGCCGAGGCCGGCTACCCGGACGGCTTCGAGCTCACCATCCACGGCCCCAACGACCGCTATATCAACGACGCCAAGATCTGCGAGGCGGTGGCCCAGATGCTGACCCGCGTCGGCATCAGGACGGCGGTCGAGACCATGCCCAAAGCGGTCTATTTCCGCCGCGCGAGCCGGGGCGGGCCGGACAACTCGCCGGAGTTCAGCTTCATCCTCGTCGGCTGGGGCTCGGGCACGGGCGAGTCCTCCTCGCCGCTCAGGGCTCTCCTCCACACCTATGACAAGGACCGGGGCATGGGCGCCGCCAATCGGGGCCGGCATTCCGACGCCGAGGTGGACAAGCTGGTCGAGGATGCGCTGGCGACGGTGGACGACGATGCGCGCCTCAAGCTGCTTCAGGAAGCCACGGAGCTCGCCATCGGGCGCAACCAGGGCATCATCCCGACGCACTACCAGGTCAACACCTGGGCCGGGAAGAAGGGCCTGTCCTACACCGCGCGGGCGGATGAGCGCACCATCGCCATGGGCGTGACCTCCGACAAGTAGCGGGAACCGTGCGGGCGGCGGCGCCGCCGCCGTCCGCGCGCCCTCGCGGAAGCCCCGAGGCTCCATGACCGTCTTCATTATCCGGCGGCTGATGCAGAGTTCGGTCGTCGTCGCGGTGATGTCGCTGCTGGTCTTCGTCGGCGTCAACATCGTCGGCGACCCGGTGGACATGCTCATCAACCCGGAAGCCGACCAGGCCGAGATCGAGCGGGTGATGCGCGACCTCGGCCTCGACCGGCCGGTGCATGAGCAATACGGCTATTTCGTCGTCAACGCGCTCCAGGGCGATCTCGGCAAGTCCTTCATCTTCGGCGAGCCGGCGCTGCAGCTGATCGTGCAGCGCATGCCGGCGACCTTCGAGCTTGCGATCGCGGCGCTGCTGATCGCCGTCGTGCTCGGCATCCCGCTCGGCGTTGTCGCCGGGCTGAGACCCGAGGCCCCATCGTCCAAGGCGATCATGGCGGGCTCGATCCTCGGCTTCAGCCTGCCCAGCTTCTGGGTCGGCATCATGATGATCATGCTGTTCGCCGTGATGCTGGGCTGGCTGCCCTCGACCGGGCGGGGCGACACGGCGCCGTTCCTCGGCATGCAGGTCAGCTTCCTCACCTGGGACGGCCTGCAGCACCTGCTGCTGCCGGCGATCAACCTGTCGCTGTTCAAGCTCTCGCTCGTCATAAGGCTTGCGCGCGCGGGCACGCGCGAAGTGGTCCACCAGGACTACATCAAGTTCGCGCGCGCCAAGGGGCTGAGCGAGAGCCGGGTGGTGCTGGTCCACCTGCTGAAGAACATCATGATCCCGGTGGTGACCGTGCTCGGCCTCGAGTTCGGCGGCCTGGTGGCCTTTTCGGTGGTGACCGAGACGGTGTTCGCCTGGCCCGGCATGGGCAAGCTCATCATCGACTCGCTCCACGAGCTCGACCGGCCCGTGGTGGTCGCCTACCTCATGATCGTGGTGCTGATGTTCGTCATCATCAACCTGCTGGTGGATATCGTCTATTCCGTCCTCGACCCGCGGGTCCGCCTCCAGGACGCCCGCGCATGACCGTCCGCACCGAAAGGCGGGCGCAGGCCGTCGCCGTCGAAACCCCGTTCCGGCGGTTCGCCTCGGACTTTTTCGAGAGCCGCATCGCAGCGGTCGCGCTGGCCGTGTTCGCGGTCATCGCCTTCATTGCGCTGTTCGCGCCCTGGATCGCCCCGACCGACCCCTACGACCTCGCCCAGGTGAGCGTGCTCGATTCGCACATGCCGCCCGGCGCCGAGGCGTTCGACGGGCGCGTGTTCTGGCTCGGCACGGACGGCGCCGGGCGCGACCTCGTCAGCGCGATCTGCTACGGGCTCAGGATCAGCCTCGGCGTCGGCGTGATGAGCGGCGTCATCGCCATGGCCATCGGCTGCGCCGTCGGCCTGGCGGCCGCCTATTTCGGCGGGCGCGTCGATACGCTCATCATGCGCATCGTCGATATCCAGCTGAGCTTCCCCTCGATCCTGGTGGCGCTGGTGCTGCTGGCGGTGCTGGGCAAGGGCGTGGACAAGATCCTGATCGCGCTCGTGACCGTGCAATGGGCCTATTACGCGCGCACCGTGCGCGCGAGCGCGCTGGTCGAACGCTCCAAGGAATATATCGACGCCGCGTCCTGTCTCGCGCTCGGCCACCGGCGCATCCTGTTCCGCCACCTGCTGCCCAATTGCATGCCGCCGCTGATCGTGGTGGTGACGGTGCAGACCGCGCACGCCATTTCGCTGGAAGCGACCTTGAGCTTCCTCGGCATCGGCCTGCCGATCACCGAACCCTCGCTCGGCCTGCTGATCGCCAACGGCTTCGAATACATGCTGAGCATGAAATACTGGATCAGCGTCTATCCGGGCGTGGCGCTGCTCGTCACCATCGTGTCGATCAACCTGGTGGGCGACCAGCTGCGCGACGTGCTGAACCCGCGCTTGCAGAAATAGCCCCATGGCAGCCGCGAACGCGACCCTGGCCGTGGACGGCCTGAAGACGCATTTCTTCACCAAGGCGGGCGTTGTCAAGGCCGTGGACGGGGTGAGCTTCCAGGTCGGGCGCGGCGAGATCATGGGGCTGGTCGGCGAGTCCGGCTCCGGCAAGTCGGTCACCGGCTTCTCCATCATCGGGCTTGTGGACCCGCCGGGCCGGGTGGTCGAGGGGCGCATCCTCCACAATGGCGAGGACCTGGCCGGGCTGGGCGCGGAGCGGATGCGCGACCTGCGCGGCAACCGCATCGCGATGATCTTCCAGGACCCGATGATGACCCTCAACCCGGTGCTGCGCATCGAGACGCAGATGGTGGAGGCGGTGCTCGCCCACAATGCGGTCTCGAAGGAGGAGGCGCGCGGCATGGCGCGCGACGCGCTCGGCCAGGTCGGCATCCCCTCGCCGGACGAGCGCCTCCGGGCCTATCCCCACCAGTTCTCCGGCGGCATGCGCCAGCGGGTCGCCATCGCCATCGCGTTGCTGAACCGGCCGGACCTCATCATCGCCGACGAGCCGACCACGGCGCTGGACGTCACCATCCAGGGGCAGATTCTCTACGAGGCGCAGAAGCTCTGCCGCGAGGCCGGCGCGGCGATGATCTGGATCACCCACGACCTCGCCGTGGTGGCCGGCATCGCCGACCGCATCTCCGTCATGTATGCCGGGCGCATCGTCGAGCAGGGCGAGACCGGC
>JAJEAZ010000523.1 GCA_022824105.1 Alphaproteobacteria bacterium | reverse complement strand
AACATGACAAAACATGACAAAACATGACACCAGGGTGGAGTGGACCCGGCAGCGGTGGCGGCCGACTTGCAATCGTTCGAGACCGTATCGCAGGACGGGCGGGCGCTCCGCCTCGCCGGCGGCGGAAGCGGCTGCAACCGGCGTCAGCCGAACTGCCGGCTGCCGGGGCTTTCCGGCCAGGCGACGAGGCCGCCCGTGGAGACGCGCTCCGGTCCGAAGACCAGCCACGGGTCGTCGACGGTGCCGATGACGGCATCCACGCGGAACCTTCCCGGATGGCGTTCGGCGAACTCCAGGGTGGTCAGCCCGCTGTCATATCTTCCCTCCAGCAGGCCCTCCGCGATGCGCATGATCGAGCTGACAGGCACATGGTCCGGCCAGGCGGAAATGTCGGCATAGCCGCGCGTGGCCGGCTGCAGCGCCAGCGTCCTGGGCCGGGCCACCTCCGCCCGCGTCAGGATGGCGAGCTCCCGGCTGGGTGAGATGAAGGTGTCGATAATGCGGATGCCATGGTCGAAATGCGCTTTCGACACCACATCGGCGCAGTCGGGGTGGACCGCGACCTGGACCATGAAATCGGCCCGCCCCCCGGCCATCATCGCCAGGCCCTCGAAGAAGTCGTCGATGAGGACCACCTTCGCATCGTCCAGCCCGTGGAACGCCAGATATCTCCGGGTGACGAGGTCGTGGTTGGTCCCGGCGGGGCCGAGCGTGACGAATCGCAGATTGTCCCGTCGATCCAATGCGCTACTCCTTGGCGAGGCTCGCGGCGGGGCCTGTGAACGAGAACCGCCGCGGGCCGAACAGGGCCGCCGCAGCCACGGCGAGGCCGGAGACGGCGGCGATGCAGCCGGCGGCGTTGAGCGACCAGCCGGCGCCGAAGAACGCAGGCGCGAACCCGGCAAGCCCGTAGCCGGCAAAGGCCGAGCCCACGCCGAGCGCGATGCTCAACAGGATCTGGGTGCGGTAATCGTCGGTCATCAGGCGCGCGGCGGCCGGGGGGCAGATCAGCATGGCGATCACCAGGATCGAGCCGACAGCCTCGAACGAGGCGATGGCCGCCGCCGCCACGAACAGCACCAGGCCCAGATGGAGGAGGCCGGGGCGGAACCCGAGCGCCGCAGCGAATGCGGGGTCGAACACGGCGAGCTTGACCTCTTTCGCCAGCAGGAGGACCGCCGCAACCGCCACGGCAAACACGCCCGCGAGCGTCCAGACCTCGCGCGGCAGCGCGCTTATGTCCGGCGCGTCGAGCCAGAGAATGTCTTCCAGCTGGCCGTAGAGCACGCAGTCTGCATCGATATGCAGGTTCCGCCCGGCCGCCTGTTCCAGCATGAACACGCCGGTTGCGAACATGACGGTGAACACCGCGCCCATGGCCGCGCCCGGCTCGATCCGCCCGAGCCGGCGCACGATGTGGATCGCGCCCGCCGCCACGAGCGCCGCAGCAAGCGCGCCCGCGAGCATGGCAGGGGCGGCGAGCGCCCCCGCGAGAACGAAACCGCCGACGATGCCGGGCAGCACGGCATGAGCGATGGCGTCGCCCAGCAGGCTTTCGCGCCGCAGAACGAGGAAATTGCCGAGCAGCGCGCAGAGACCCGAAGCGAGGCCGGCCGCCAGCAGCGCCGGGAAATCGACCTGCCAGAAGAGGCTCACGGGCCGCGTTCCCCGAGGAACGCAAGCGCCTCCGGCGGCAGTGGATCGATGCCCCAGGCGAGCCCGGTCGGCAGCGCTTCGGGCGCCTCGACGAGGCAGCGGTCCCAGAGTGCGAGCCGGGCGACCGCTGCCGCGCCCCGCGCCGTGACGCGGCCGTTGCGCCGCCAGCCGAGCAGCGCCGCGCCGGGATAGCTGCGCCCGGCCTGCAGCGCGCGGGCGGCGCGCAGCCGCCAGCCGGCGGTACCGCGCCGCAGCGCTTCCGCGACGATGCCGCGGCGCGGCGCCGCCAGCAGGCTCGCCGCAAAGAGGAGGCCAAGCGCCAGCACGATGGAAGCGCCGGTCGGAGCGCGGGACCAGACCGATGAGGCGGCCGCGCCAAGGAACGCCCCGCCTGCCCCGAAGCCGATGGAAAGCCAGAAAATGCCCGCAAGACGCTCCGACCAGAACCGCGCGGCAACGGCCGGCAGGATCAGCAGCGCCACGACCAGCACCAGCCCGACCGTCTGGAGGCCCAGCACGGTGACCAGTACGCCGAGGCCGAGCAGCGCCGCATCCAGCCGCGCGGCGGGCCATCCGCCGGCGCGCGCATGCTCCTCGTCGAAGCAGAGCAGGCCGAGCGGGCGGAACAGCGCCAGCAGCAGGCCGAGCGCCAGCAGCGCGGCAATGCCGAGCCCCGCCGCTTCCGCCGCCGACAGCGCCGCTGCCTGGCCGAGAATGAAACTCTCGAGGCCGCCCTGGCTGCCTGCCGGCAGGGTCTGGACCCAGGAGAGCAGCACGATGCCGACCGCGTAGAAGACGCTGAGCGCAATGGCGATGGCGGCGTCCGGGGCGAGGCGCGTGCTGCGGGTGAGCGCCTCGACGGCCATCATGCCGAGAATGCCGGTAAGCGCCGCTCCGGCAAGCAGCAAGGGCAGGGCGCGTCCTTCGGCCCCGAGGACGCCGGCAGCGATGAAGGCGAGCACGACGCCCGGCAGGGTCGCATGGCCGACCGCATCGACCGCCATGGCCCGCGCGCGCAGCAGGAGGAAGGCCCCGACGCCGCCTGCGGCCGCTCCCAGCGCTGCCGCGCCCGCCATGACCACGCCGGTATTGTAGCCGGCCCGGAAGGTCAGCGCCTCCAGCAGCCCGTCACCGGCGCCGGTCACTAGGCCGCCACGGCGCGCGGCCTCAATCCGGACGCATCGTAGGCGCGGCGCAGCGTGTCTTCGGCCAGGGCTTCGGCGGGCGGCCCGCTCGCGACCACCACGGCGTTCAGCAGCGTCACATGGTCGAAATAGGCCGCGACCGTGCCGAGGTCGTGATGGATGCAGACGATATGCCGGCCCTCGCGTTCGAGTTCCGCCAGCACGCCCAGTATGGCGGCTTCCGAGGCGGCGTCGATGCCGGAGAAGGGCTCGTCCAGCAACAGCAATTCCGCCTCCTGGGCAAGCGCGCGGGCGAGGAAGACGCGCTGTTGCTGGCCGCCGGAGAGGCGACCGATCTGGCGGTGCCGGAAATCGGCGAGCCCCACCCGCTCCAGCGCGGCATCGGCGGCTTCCAGATGGCGCTTGCCGAGGCGGCGGAGCCAGCCGACCCGGCCATAGAGCCCCATCGCCGCGACATCGCGCACGCTCACCGGAAAGTCCCAATCGACGCTGTTGCGCTGCGGCATGTAGGCGATGCGCCGGCGCACCCGCGCGGCCGGCTCGCCCAACAGGCGCACCTGGCCCGTGAGCACCGGGGCGAGGCCGAGCGCCGCCTTGATGAGGGTGGACTTGCCGGCGCCGTTGGGTCCGACGACCGCCGACATGCCTTGCGCGGGCAGGCGAAGATCCACGTTCCAGAGCACGGGCCGGCCGCCCCAGGCGACCGTGAGCCCGCTCGCGTCGAAGGGCGAGGCTGTTGGCTTATCGGCCGTCATGGGTCCTGAGCTTTCCCTGCATTCCGCGTTCCGGCGCCCGGCCGCCAAGCGCCCGCGCGATGGTCGTCACATTGTGGTCGATCATGCCGATATAGGTCCCCTCATAGGTGCCCGCGGGGCCCATGGCGTCCGAGAACAGCCGCCCGCCGACATCGACCTTGTGCCCGCGCGCCGCCGCGCCCTCGACAATGGCGCGGACATTGCGGTCGGAGACGGTCGATTCGACGAAGACGGCGGGGAGCCGGCGCGCGACGACGGTCTCCACCGCTGCCTCGATGGCGCGGAGCCCCGCTTCGGACTCGGTGTTGACGCCCTGGATGCCGACCACCTCCAGCCCGTAGCGGCGGCCGAAATAGGCGAAGGCGTCGTGGGCGGTGACCAGCACGCGCGCGTCCGCCGGAATGCTGGCGATGCTGGCGCGCGCGTAGGCGTCGAGTTCGGCGAAACCCTCCGGCGGGGGCACGCCGAGGCGTCCGGCGGCCGTTTCCAGCGCCTTCGCCCAGAGCGCGGGGTCCATCCAGAGATGCGGGTCGGCGGCGCCCGCATAGCCGGCGGCGACCGGCAGGCGGTCCGCCTCGGGCACCGCTTCGCAGACGGCCGTTGCCGGCTTGCCGGACCGGGCCAGGCGCTCGACGGCGTCCAGCATCTTGCCTTCGAGGCCGAGGCCGCAATAGAGCAGGTGGGAGGCGCCGAGCAGCCGTGCGATATCGGTGCGCGTCAGCTTGTAAAGGTGCGGGTCCACGCC
>JAJEAZ010000591.1 GCA_022824105.1 Alphaproteobacteria bacterium | reverse complement strand
GAGATCGACCTGGAAGCAGTCCGCGACCACCGAGGCGACCTTGATGAAGAGCCCCTGGCCCATCTCCGTGCCGCCGTGGTTCAGGTGGATGGAGCCGTCGCGATAGACATGCACGAGCGCGCCGGCCTGGTTCATCCAGGTCGCCGTGAAGGACACGCCGAATTTGACCGGCGTGAGCGCGATGCCCCGGCGCAGAACGCCGCCCCTTGCATTGAAGTCCAGCACCGCCTGCCGGCGCGGCGCATAGTCCGCCCGCTCTTCGATTTCCGCGACCAGGCGCGGGAGGATGTTGTCCTCGACCGGCTGGTGGTAGGGCGTCAGGTCCCTGCCGGGGCCGCCGTAGAAATTAGCCTTGCGGACATCCAGCGGGGAACGGCCGGTGGCGTATGCGACCTCCTCGACAATCCGTTCGGCCGCCATGACGCCCTGCGGCGACCCGAAGCCCCGGAAGGCCGTGTTGGAGACGGTGTTGGTGCGCATCGGCCGCGAGCGCAGCCGCACGGCGGGGAAGAAATAGGCATTGTCGGCGTGGAACAGCGCCCGGTCGGAAACCGCTCCCGACAGGTCCACCGAAAAGCCGCAGCGCGCCGTCAACACGCTGTCCACGGCGAGGATGCGCCCTTCACCGTCGAACCCGACATCGTAATCGACGCGGAAGTCGTGGCGCTTGCCGGTCGCGGTCATGTCGTCGTCCCGGTCCGGGCGCAGTTTGACCGCGCGGCCGAATTTCCGGGCGGCGAGCGCGGCGACGGCGGCGAACAGGTTGGACTGGCTCTCCTTGCCGCCGAACGCCCCGCCCATGCGCCGCACGTTCACCGTCACCGCGCTCGACGGAACCGCGAGCACATGGGCCACGACATGCTGCACTTCGCTCGGATGCTGGGTCGATGACACCACCCGGACCTCGTCGTCCTCTCCCGGCAGGACGAACGCGATATGGCTCTCCAGGTAGAAATGGTCCTGGCCTCCGACCCGGAACGCGCCCTGCAGGCGGCGCGGCGCCGCGTCGAGCGCGGCCTCGACATCGCCCCGCGCAAGCGTCAGCGGCTCCGACACGGTTTCGAGGGCGTCCTCCGCCTCGAAGACGGCCGGCCGCGGCTCATAGACGACCCGCGCGCGGCGCGCGGCGCGCCTGGCCTCGGCCCGCGTCGCCGCCACGACCGCAAACACGGGCTGGCCGTAGAAGGAAACGACGCCGTCCGCGAAGACCGGGTCATCGCCCGCCCCGACGGGGCTGATGTCGTTTTCGCCCGGAATGTCGGCCGCCGTCAGCACCCCGGCCACGCCCGGCGCGCTCAGGACTTCCGAGAGGTCCAGCTCCGATATGCCGGCATGGGCCGCCGTCGAGAGCCCGAGGCAGGCATGCAGCATGCCGGCCGGCTCCACCATGTCGTCGGCATAGGCGGCGAGGCCCGTCACATGCCTGGCGGCGGAGTCGTGCCGGTGCGCGCGGTGCATATGTTCGCGGAGTGCGGGGCCGGTCATGGCGGCACCGGCCCCGACCGGTCCAGATAGAAGCGCTTCAGCAGGTTCCGCGCGACCAGCGCCCGGTATTGCGCCGAGGCGCGCCAGTCGGAAATCGGCGTGAAGTCCCGCTCCAGCGCCTGGCCCGCCGCCTCGATGGCAGCCTCCCCCCACTCCCGGCCGCGCAGCGCGGCCTCGGCCGCTTCGGCCCGTTTGGGCGTCGCGGCCATGCCGCCGAAAGCCAGCCGCGCGTCTTCCATGCGGCCGTCCCGGACGCGGACCATGAAGCCGGCGCAGACCGAAGAGATGTCCTCGTCGCGACGCTTGGAGACCTTGTAGAAGCCGAGCCGGGCATCCTTGGCCGGCACCGGCACGCGCACCTCCTCCACGAACTCGCCGGGCTCCAGGTCCTGCCGGCCATAGTCCAGGAAATAGGCTTCGAGCGGCATGGCGCGCCGCTCCCGGCCCTTTCGCAGGACCAGCTCGGCCCCGAGCGCGATCAGCACGGGCGGCAGGTCGGCGATAGGCGAGCCGTTGGCGATGTTGCCGCCGACCGTGCCCATATTGCGTATCTGCCAGCCGCCGATGCGGCTCCAGTAGTCCGCCAGGCCCGGCACCGCTTCCGTCAGTGCGGCTTCCGCGTCCGAATAGGATGCCGCCGCGCCGATTGCGATTGTCCCGCCTTTCGCGGCAATCCGGCCGAGTCCGTCCAGATGGCCGATGAACACCGCCGGCGCAATGTCCCGCAGGTCCTTGTTGACCCACACGCCGACATCGGTCGCGCCGGCAACCACGGTGGCCGCCGGCTCCGCTTCCAGCACGTCCGCCAGATCGTCCCCGTCGGCCGGAACGACAACGCCGCCGCCGGCAAGCTCGACCCGGTCGCCGTCCGCCATTGCAGCCAGGCGTGCGCCGACCTCTTCTCGGTCCCGCACCAGCTTGTCGGTTTCCGGCAGGCCGTAATCGCCGGCCGCCGCCGCCGCGCGCAGGATCGGCGCATAGCCGGTGCAGCGGCAGAGATTGCCCTGGAGCACCCACCGGACCTCGGCTTCCGACGGCCTCGGCTGCTCCAGCCACAGCGCATAGAGCACCATGACGATGCCGGGCGTGCAGAAGCCGCACTGGCTGCCGTGGCAATCGACCATCGCCTGCTGGACCGGGTGCAGACCGCCTTCCGCGCCGGACAGATGCTCGACGGTCACCACATGGCAGCCGTCGAGGCTCGGAAGCAGCCGGATGCAGCTGTTGACCGCCTCGTAGCGCACATCTCCGCCGCGCAGCCGGCCCACCAGCACGGTGCAGGCGCCGCAGTCCCCTTCCGCGCAGCCTTCCTTGGTGCCGCGGAGGCCGCGGCGGAGCCTCAGGAAGTCGAGCAGGCTGTCGCCGGCACCGACATCGCCGAGCGCAACCTCCTCGTCATTCACCAGGAACCGGAGTTCGCGGCGCACCCCGGTCATGGCCTAGCTGCCCCGATAGGTCGAATAGCCGAAGGGCGAGAGCAGCAGCGGCACATGGTAGCTGGCCCCGGCTTCCGAAATGCCGAACCGCACCGGCACCGTGTCGAGAAACGGCCTGTCCGCGCCCGCACCCGTGGCGCGGTGATAGTCCCCCGCCTCGAATTCGATCTCATAGGCGCCGACACGGAACTCCTCGCCTTCCAGCAAGGGCCCGTCCGTTCGCCCGTCGGCATTGGTGACGGCGGACCCGAGCAGGCGGCGGTCCTCCCCGTCCAGCCTGTAGAGCCGGAGCGCGAGGCCCGCTGCGGGACGGCCGAGCGCCGTATCCAGCACATGAGTGGTCAGCCGGCCGTCGGGCATGGGCGCCCCCTCGGACTCGCAAAGGGCCTTCCTGTCGGGAGGCCGCGCGGTTGCACGCTAGCAATCCGCATTTTTACAATCAACAAGGCGGAAGCCACGAAACCCGGGCGGCGGGAGGGCGAGAGCGGCATTGCGATATCCAAGAGACCTGCACGGCTACGGGCCCGAGCCGCCCGATCCGAAATGGCCCGGCGGCGCCCGCATCGCCGTCCAGTTCGTCATCAACTACGAGGAAGGCGGAGAGAACTGCATCCTTCACGGCGACGCGGCCTCGGAAGCGTTTCTTTCCGAGATTGTGGGCGCCGCACCCTGGCCGGGCCAGCGGCACTGGAACATGGAGTCGATCTACGAATACGGCGCACGGGCCGGTTTCTGGCGCCTTCACCGGCTGTTCGCCGGCTTCGACATCCCGGTCACGGTCTATGGCGTGGCGACGGCGCTGGCGCGCGCGCCCGCCCAGGTGGCCGCGATGCAGGCCGCCGGCTGGGAGATCGCGAGCCACGGCCTCAAATGGATCGAATACCGGGACATGCCGCTCGAAGAGGAGCGCGAGCATATGGAGCGGGCCGTACAGTTGCATACGGAAGTGACGGGCGAGCGGCCGCGCGGCTGGTACACGGGACGCTGCTCGGCAAATACCGTTGCACTGGCTGCCGAGGAAGGCGGTTTCGAATATATTTCAGATGTCTATGCCGACGATCTGCCGTACTGGACTCGTATCGGCGCGCGAGACCAGTTGATGGTTCCCTACACGCTCGACGCAAACGACATGCGGTTTGCGGTGCCGCAGGGCTTCAATTCCGGGGACCAGTTCTTCGCCTATCTGCGCGACAGCTTCGACGCCCTCTATGCCGAGGGCGAGGCGGGCCGCGCGAAAATGCTTTCGGTCGGCCTGCATTGCCGGATCGTCGGACGGCCGGGGCGCATCATGGCGCTCAGGCGGTTCATCGAACATGCGGCAGGGCGCGAGGCCGTCTGGTTCGCCCGGCGCATCGACATCGCCCGCCACTGGCAGGCCGTGCATCCGCCGCCTGCGATGCGGGAACGGCCTTCGACGATGGACCGTGACACCTTCGTTGCCCGCTTCGGCGGCATTTTCGAGCATTCGCCGTGGATCGCGGAGCGCGCCTGGGAGGACGAGCTGGGGCCTGCGCATGACACCGCCGTCGGCGTGCTGAGCGCGCTCGCGCGGAAGTTCCGGTCCGCCGGCGAGGACGAGCGGCTCGGCGTGCTGAAAGCCCATCCGGACCTGGCGGGGAGGCTGGCGGCGGCCCGCCGGCTGACCGAGGCATCGGCGGCGGAACAGGCGTCCGCCGGGCTCAATGCGCTGACCGACGCCGAGCGCGCCCGCTTCACCGACTTGAACCGGGCCTACACGGAGAAGCACGGTTTTCCGTTCATCATCGCGGTGCGCGACCACGACAGGGCCGGCATCCTGCAGGCATTCGAGCGGCGCCTCGCAAACGACTCCCGCACCGAATTCGCCGAGGCCTGCCGGCAGGTCGAACGGATCGCCGAACTGCGCCTCTCGGAGATGTTCGGCTAGGACGCCGCCCGGCTACGCGGCCACCGGGCGGGCCGTGTCGCGGACCTGGGTGCGGTGCATGTGGCGCCGGCTGCCGGCGGGCAGCGTGTCGCGCCGGTGCAGCGTGCAGCGATTGTCCCAGATCACCAGGTCTCCGGCCTGCCAGTCCTGCGTCCAGACGAACCCGCAACGCTCGATATGCGCCCAGATTTCGTCGAGCAGCGCATCGCTCTCATCGTCGGGCAGACCGACAATCCAGGCGTTCGGGCGGCGGCCCACGCAGAGCGCCTTGCGGCCTGTTCCCGGATGGACGAGGACCAGGGGATGCACCGCGCCGGGACGGTCCTCGTTCGAGTATTCCTCCTCATAGCCGTGGCGAAGCCGGCCATCGGACGAGCGCGTCGCGTCATGCTTGCAGGTCAGGCCCTCGATCCGTTGTCGCAGCGCATCGGGCAATGCGTCGTAAGCCTTGTAAAGATTGTAGAATTGCGTGGCCCCGCCGACCTCCGGAACCTCGATGCCGTAGAGCAGGCTCGCCTTGGGCGGGATGTCGTTGTAGGTCATGTCCTGGTGCCAGACGAGCTCGGAATTGCCGAGCGCGCCGGCCGGCTTGCCGTCCACGACGATATTGGAGACCACGACGATCTCGGGCCGGTCGGGATTGAAGGGTTTGCCGCCGCGCCCGGTCGGCGCCATGTCCAGCTCGCCGAAGCGGCGTGAGAATTCCGCCAGCGTGTCGTCGTTCAGCGCCTGCCCGCGGAAGCGCAGCACAAGATGCTCGTGCCAGGCGTCCTCAATACGCCGGAAGTCGCCATCGTCGATTTCCTGTGCGAGATCGATCCCGACGATGTCCGCGCCGAGCGCGCCGCCCGTCGGCACCACCTGAATGTCCGTAGCCGCTGTCCCGGGCATGTCCGTCTCCCGATGTTGCCGGCGCGACGGTAACGGAAGCCGGCGGCCGGGAAAAGCGCCGGCAGCGGCGACTGCAGCCCCTTCGCGCCTTACAGAACCAGTTCGGACTCCGGGTCGATCAGGTGCATCTGGCTCTTGTCGACCGTGAAACCCATGGAGGAGCCGACGTCCGACACGCTCTTCGGCTCGCATCTGGAACAGATTTCCGTTTCGCCGA
>JAJEAZ010000251.1 GCA_022824105.1 Alphaproteobacteria bacterium | reverse complement strand
CACACGGCGCTCGCGCCGGTCTATCGCTGCAAGCGGCTGTTCGTGCAGCGCCGCGCCGCCCGGGCGGTGAAGCCGGCGGAAGCCGCGGAACTGGACGGGGCGGCGGTCGAGGCGGCGCTCGGGGCGCATATGCCGCTGCCGGTCGAGGAGGAGACATTCGCGGAAGCCGTGCTCGGCTGGCTCGCCGACGAGGCGAGCGCCGGCGGGGCGCTGGAAGCGGCGGCGCGCTACGCGGCCTGGGCGCTCCACCACCCGGAAGGGCGCGCGCGCCACGGCAGGGGGGTGCTGTTCAGGCAGCCGGGGCGCGTCGATCCCATGCGGCTGATCGATACGGAGGTCCGCACGGAACACGGCACCCCCGCCCTCGAACTCCCGGAAGCGCGGCTGCGCCGGCGCGAGGGCTTTGCGCTCACCGACGGCGGCATGGGCCTCAAGGCGGCGCTCGACCAGGCGCATTACTGCATCTTCTGCCACAACCAGGGCAAGGACAGCTGCGCGCGCGGGCTGCGCGACCGCCGCACCGGCGCCTTCGCGAGCACGGTGTTCGGCGTCGAGCTCGCCGGTTGCCCGCTGGAGGAGAAGATCTCCGAGATGCAGCTGCTCAAGACCGAGGGCTTCGCGCTCGGCGCGCTCGCCACGGTGTGCATCGACAACCCGCTCTGCGCCGCCACCGGCCACCGCATCTGCAATGACTGCATGAAGTCCTGCATCTACCAGAAGCAGGACCCGGTCGATATTCCGCAGGTGGAGACGCGCGCGCTGAAGGACGTGCTGGAGCTGCCCTGGGGCTTCGAGATCTACAGCCTGATGACGCGCTGGAACCCGCTGAACTTCGCCCGCCCGCTGCCGCTGCCGGAGACGGGGCGGCAGGTGCTGGTGGTCGGCCTCGGCCCGGCCGGCTTCAGCCTCGCCCACCACCTGATGAATGACGGGCACCGGGTGGTGGCGGTGGACGGGCTGAAGATCGAGCCGCTGCCGGCGGCGCTCTCCGGCGTGGACGAGACGGGCGGACGGCGGCCCTTCCGGCCCGTGCGCGACATGGCGGAAATCCGCGAGGAGCTGTCCGAGAGGGTCATGGCCGGCTTCGGCGGCGTCGCCGAATACGGGATCACGGTGCGCTGGGACAAGAACTTCCTCAAGCTGATCCGCCTGCTGCTGGAGCGGCGCACGGCCTTCACCATGGTCGGCGGCGTGCGCTTCGGCGGCACGCTCGGGCTCGACGAGGCGTTCGCGTGGGGCTTCGACCATGTGGCGATGGCGGCGGGCGCGGGCCGGCCGACCCATGTGCCGATGCCGAATGCGCTCGCGCCCGGCGTGCGCATGGCGTCCGACTTCCTGATGGCGCTGCAGCTCACCGGCGCGGCGCGCACCGACAGCATCGCCAACCTCCAGATACGCCTGCCGGCGGTCGTGGTGGGCGGGGGGCTGACGGCCATCGACACGGCCACCGAGTCGCTCGCCTATTACCCGGTGCAGGTCGAGAAGTTCCTGGCGCGCTGGGAGGCGCTGGACGGCAAGGTCGCGTGGACGGAGGAGGAAGCCGAGGTCGCAGAGGAGTTCCTCGCCCATGCCCGCGCGCTCAGGGCGGAGAGGGCGCGGGCGGCGGCGGCCGGCGAGACGCCGCGCATCCGCGAAATGCTGCGCTCCTGGGGCGGCGTCACCGTCGCCTACCGCCGCCGGCTGATCGACGCGCCGAGCTACACGCTGAACCACGAGGAAGTGGCGAAGGCGCTGGAGGAGGGCATCCGCTTCGCCGAATGCCTGTCGCCGCTCGCCGTCGAGGTGGACGCGCGGGGCCGGGCGGCGGCGCTCCGCCTGGAGCGGGTGGAGATCGACGAGCGCGGCCGGCGGCGCGCCCTCGGCGACGGCGAGACGGTTTCGCTGCCGGCCCGCTCCGTGCTCGTCGCGGCCGGCACCCAGCCCAACACGGTGCTCGCGCGGGAGAGCGCCGGCGTCTCGCTCGACGGCAAGTATTTCCGGGCGGTGGACCGGGAGGGGCGCCCGGTGACCCCCGAGCCGACGGCGAAGCCGGATGCGCCCGAAGTGCTGATGCAGCGCCGCGAGGACGGGCGGTCGGTCAGTTTCTTCGGGGACCTGCATCCTTCCTTCGCCGGCAATGTCGTGAAGGCGATGGGCGGCGTGAAGCAGGCCTATCCGCTGGTGAGCCGCCTGCTGGCGGACCGGCTGGCGGCGACGGACGCGGACCTCGGGGCGCGCGCCGACCGCGAGCTGCGCGCGCGCGTCCACGAGGTGGTGCGGCTCACGCCCCGGATCGTCGAGGTCGTCGTCGAGGCCCCGGCGGCGGCCCGCGCCTTCCGTCCGGGCCAGTTCTACCGCCTCCAGAATTTCGAGAGCCATGCGCTGCGGCGCAACGGGACGGTGCTGGCCATGGAGGGCCTGGCGATGACCGGGGCCTGGGTGGACCGCGAGCGCGGCCTGCTCTCGACGATCATTCTGGAAATGGGCGGCTCCTCCGACCTCGCGGCCTCGCTCCGGCCGGGCGAGCCGGTGGTGCTGATGGGGCCGACCGGCTCGCCCACCGAGATTCCCGCGGACGAGACGGTGCTGCTCTGCGGCGGCGGGCTCGGCAATGCGGTGCTGTTCTCCATCGGCCGCGCGCTGCGCGAAGCGGGCAGCCGGGTGCTCTATTTCGCCGGCTACAAGGAGGCGGGGGACCGCTACAAGACCGACGAGATCGAGGCGGCGGCCGATGTGGTGGTCTGGTGCTGCGACGAGGCGCCGGGCTTCCGGCCGGGCCGCCCGCAGGATTTCGCCCATACCGGCAATATTGTCGAAGCGATGGTCGCCTATGGCGGGGGGCGGATGGGCGCGCCGCCGATCCCGCTCGGCGAGGTGGACCGCATTCTGGCCATCGGCTCGGACGGCATGATGGCGGCGGTCGACAGGGCGCGGCGCGGCGCGCTGCGGGACCTGCTGAAGCCGGGGCACAGGGCGCTCGGGTCCATCAACTCGCCGATGCAGTGCATGATGAAGGAGATCTGCGCCCAGTGCCTGCAGCTCCACCGGGACCCGGAAACCGGCGAGGAGCGGGTGGTCTATTCCTGCTTCAACCAGGACCAGCCGCTCGACCTCGTGGACTTCCCGACCCTGCGCGGGCGGCTCTCGCAGAACGGCGTGCAGGAGAAGCTGACCGCCGCCTGGATCGCGCATTGCCTCCAGGCCTGAGGCAGGGCGCGGCGGTCGCTGCGACATCCCGTCCCCGGAAACGGGTGCCCCGCGCCGCCAATCCCGGATAGTCATTTGATTTCATTGGATAAATGCGGGGAATCGACCCTCCGGCCGGTCCAGGGCGGCCAGGATTGTTAGCATTCAATGTCTGCGAGTGCCAAAATTCTGCTTGAACTTTCGCCGCCGAAACCCTAACTGCCCGGCAACCCCTTTTTGGGGGTCGTTTCTCTAGAGTCCAGCAGGAGGCAAGGCATGAAGTTCAGGCCGCTCCATGACCGTGTGCTCGTTCGGCGTGTCGATCAGGAAGAAAAGACCGCCGGCGGCATCATCATTCCCGACACCGCGCAGGAAAAGCCG
>JAJEAZ010000444.1 GCA_022824105.1 Alphaproteobacteria bacterium | reverse complement strand
GGACGTGCGGATCGTGCTGGCCGACGAGATCAGCCCCGACAGCTGCCGCCTCTGGGACCTGCAGACCAACGAGGTGCTGGACAAGGACCGGTTCCGCCGCGACATGGGCGACGTCGCGGAGGCCTACCGGGAGGTGGCGCGTCGCCTCGGCATCCTGCAGGAAGGCAATGTGGAACCGCTGCCGAAGGCGAGCGCGTGAAGGCGCGGGTGCTGGTGATGCCCCGCGCCGGCGTGCTCGACCCGCAGGGCAAGGCGGTCGCGCAGGCGCTGGCGGGGCTGGGCTTCGAGAGCGTCGAGGCGGCGCGCCAGGGCAAGGTCATCGAGCTGGAGCTCGCGGAAACCGATCCGGCCGCCGCCGAGGCTGCGCTGGCCGCCATGTGCGAGCGCCTGCTCGCCAACCCCGTCGTCGAGGACTACACGATCGAGATCGCATGAAGGCGGTCGTCATCGTCTTTCCGGGGTCCAACTGCGACCGCGACGCCCGCGTCGCGCTTGAAGCGGCGACCGGCCAGCCCGTGGCGATGGTCTGGCACGGCGATTCCGAGCTGCCGCCAACGGACCTTGTCGTGCTGCCGGGCGGCTTCTCCTACGGCGACTATCTCCGGCCGGGCGCCATGGCCTCGCGTTCGCCGGTCATGCAGGATGTGGTCCGGGCCGCGAAACGGGGTGTGCGGGTGCTGGGCATCTGCAACGGCTTCCAGGTGCTGACCGAATGCGGCCTGCTGCCGGGGGCGCTGCTCCGCAATGCGGGGCTGCGCTTCGTCTGCCGGCCCGTGACGCTCCGCGTCGAGACCGTCCGCAGCCCGTTCACCAACGGCTACCGGCGGGGCGCCATGCTGCAAATGCCGGTTGCGCATCACGACGGCAATTATTTCGCCGACGCCGGGACGCTGGAGCGCCTCGGAGACGAGGACCGCATCGCCTTCCGCTATATGGACAATCCCAACGGCTCTCTCGGAGACATTGCCGGCATCCTGAACGAGCGCCGCAACGTCCTCGGCATGATGCCGCATCCCGAACGCGCCGCGGATGCGGTCCTCGGCGGCACGGACGGCCGGGCGCTGTTCGACGCGCTCGCCGCATGAGCGGCCCGAACGAGGAGCATGGCGGCCTCGCGCCGGACGAATATGCGCGCGTGCTGGAAATCCTCGGCCGGGCGCCCAACGAAGTCGAACTCGGCATCTTCGCCGCCATGTGGAGCGAGCATTGCTCCTACAAGTCCTCGAAGAAGTGGCTGAGGACGCTGCCGACCGACGCGCCCTGCGTGCTCCAGGGGCCGGGGGAGAACGCCGGGGCCGTCGATATCGGCGGCGGGCTGGCGGCCGTCTTCAAGATGGAAAGCCACAACCACCCCTCCTTCATCGAGCCGTACCAGGGCGCGGCCACGGGCGTCGGCGGCATATTGCGCGACGTGTTCACCATGGGCGCGCGGCCCGTGGCGATCCTGAATGCGCTGCGCTTCGGCGCGCCGGATCACGAGGCGACGCGGCGGCTTGCCGCCGGCGTGGTCGCGGGCATCGGCGGCTACGGGAACTGCGTCGGCGTGCCCACTGTCGGCGGCGAATGCTCCTTCCACCCGGCCTATAACGGCAACATCCTGGTGAACGCCATGGCGGTCGGTATCGCGCCTGCCGACCGCATTTTCCGCTCGGCGGCGGCGGGCGTCGGCAATGCCGTCGTCTATGTCGGTTCGCGCACCGGGCGCGACGGCATCCACGGGGCCACCATGGCGTCCGCGTCCTTCGATGACGAGGCCGAGCAGATGCGCCCGACCGTGCAGGTGGGCGACCCGTTCACCGGCAAGCTGCTGATCGAGGCCTGCCTCGAACTCATGGGCACGGACGCCATCGTGGCGATTCAGGACATGGGCGCGGCCGGCCTGACCTCCTCGGCCTTCGAGATGGCGTCCAAGGGCGGCCTCGGGGTGGAACTCGACCTCGACCGCGTCCCGCAACGGGAGGAGGGCATGTCGGCCTACGAGATCATGCTGTCGGAGAGCCAGGAGCGGATGCTGATGGTGCTCCGCCCCGGCGGCGAGGAGACGGCCGCGGCGGTGTTCGGGAAATGGGGGCTGGAGTTCGCCGTCATCGGCCGCCTGACAGACACCGGGCGCATGGCGCTCTCGCAGCATGGCCGAAAGGTTGCCGACCTGCCGATCCGGCCGCTTGCCGACGGGTCGCCGGAATATGACCGGCCCTGGACACCGACGCCGCCCGCGACGCCCGCCACGATCTCCCCCGACAACAGGGACCCCATGGCGGCGCTCCGGTCCATCCTCGGCGGCCCCGCCGGGGCTTCCCGGCGCTGGATCTGGGAGCAGTACGACCACACGGTGATGGGCGACACCGTGGCGGCGCCCGGCGGCGATGCGGCGGTGGTCCGGGTCCACGGCACGGGGCGCGGGCTCGCGCTCACCAGCGACTGCACGCCGCGCTACTGCCTGGCCGACCCGGTCGAGGGCGGGCGGCAGGCGGTCGCCGAGGCGTGGCGCAACCTGACCGCGGTCGGCGCCCGGCCGCTCGCGGTTACCGACAACCTGAATTTCGGCGACCCGGAGCGGCCGGAGGTGATGGGCCAGTTCGTCGGCTGCATCCAGGGCATGGGCGAGGCCTGCCGCGCGCTCGACTTCCCGGTCGTCTCCGGCAATGTCTCGCTCTACAACGAGACCAACGGCCGGGCGGTGCTGCCGACGCCGGTGGTCGGCGCCGTCGGCTTGCTCGACGATCTCGCCCGCCGGGTCGGCATGGCGCTTCCGGGGCCGGGCCTCGCGCTGGTTCTGATCGGCGAGACGCGGGGCCATCTCGGCCGCTCGCTCTGGCTGGAGGCGGTCGAGGGGCGCGAGGAAGGCCCGCCACCGCCGGTCGATCTCGCCGCCGAACGGCGCAACGGGGACTTCGTGCGCGCCGAAATCCGGGCCGGGCGGGTTGCCGCGTGCCACGACCTTTCCGATGGCGGCCTGCTGGTCGCCGCGGCCGAAATGGCGCTCGCCGGCGGCGTCGGCGCCGCCCTGCGCTCGCCGCTCGACGATGCGGTCGGCGGCCTGTTCGGGGAGGACCAGGCGCGCTACCTGCTGGCGGTCGAGGACCCGGACGGCATGCTGGAACGCGCGGCCGCAGCGGGGGTTCCGGCGCTCAGGATCGGGGAGACCGGCGGCGGCGCATTGACAGTCGGGGGGTGCTCCTCCATATCGCTGGACGAACTGCGCGGTCTGCACGAAGGGTGGATGCCCGCCTGGATCGCCGGCGGCTGAGGGGACGCAACGAATGCCCATGCAGGCGGAAGAAATCGAACGCCTGATCCGCGAGGCGCTGCCGGACGCGGAGGTTGCGATCGAGGACCTCGCGGGCGACGGCGACCACTATGCCGCCCGCGTCGTCTCGGAGGCCTTCCGCGGCAAGTCCCGAGTACAGCAGCACCAGATCGTTTACAGGGCCCTGCAGGGCCGGATGGGGGGCGAGCTGCATGCGCTGGCGCTGCGCACCGCCGCCCCCGAGACCTCTTGAAAACCGGGAGAAGCCGATGAGCGACGCGATGACCAGCATCCAGGAAACCGTAAACGGGAACGATGTCGTGCTGTTCATGAAGGGCACGCCCGTCTTCCCGCAATGCGGCTTCTCCTCGGCGGTAGCCGGCGTGCTGAACCATATGGGCGTGCAATACCATTCGGTGAACGTGCTGGAGGACATGGAAGTCCGCCAGGGCATCAAGGAGTTCACCGGCTGGCCGACCATCCCGCAGCTCTATGTGAAGGGCGAGTTCGTCGGCGGCTGCGATATCGTGCGCGAAATGTGGGATGCGGGCGAGCTTCAGGGCTTCCTCAACGAGCATGGCATCGAAACGCCCGGCATGACGGCCTGACGCCGGGGTTACGCCCTCCCCTCAAGAACGGCGGAGACCGCAGCGCGCGCTGCGGCCGGGTAGCCGTTCGCGGTGACCGTCAGGTCGTCCTGCAGGATCCTGTGGAACGCCGGCAGCTTGTGGAACGGCACCGTCGGATGGACATGGTGCTCGACATTGTAGGGCATGTTCCACGCGAAGAAGCGCACCAGCGGGTTGGTGAAGGTCGTGCGCGTGTTCCGCAGCATGTCGGGCACATGCGGGCAGCCGGTGTGCTCGGTGAGCAGGTAGAGGCGCAGGAAGGGCTGTCCCAGCATGAGCGGCAGCAGCCAGAGCCACAGCAGGGCTGTCGCGCCGAGTAGAACCGAGAGCGCCGCTGCGCCCGCATAGAGCAGCAGGAACAGCCGGGCTTCGCGCGCCACCGCACCGCGCCCCGACGGCGGAACGAAGGCGTCGCGGTTCCGGCCTGCCGCATTGACGAGCAGCATCCGCGCCTGCCGGGCCCAGTAGGCGCCGCCCGCGATATGCCAGGCGAGGCCGCGCTTCGACCGGGACAGCGGCCGCGCCAGTTCCGGGTCGCGCGCCGGGTCGTGCGTGTGGCGGTGATGCGCCAGGTGGAAATGGCGAAACCATGCCGGCGGCAGGAACACGACGAACCCGACGCCCCGGGCGGCCGCGCCGTTCAGCCAGCCGCTGCGGAACGGCGTCCCGTGCACGGCCTCATGCAGAAGGCAGAACAGGAAGGCCAGCAGGATGCCGTGGGGCAGCAGCAGCACCGGCCAGCCAGGCGCCTCCAGCGCGATCAGCGATCCGGTGAGTCCAAGCGCCGCCAGATGGCCCGCAAGACGGACGAGGCCCTTGCGGTCGGAGCGTTGCAGCAGCCTCCGCCTCTCGTCGCCGTCCATGCGGGCGAGAATCGTGCGGCGATCCGGAATCCGGCGCGGCGGCCGCGAAGGTTCCGGCGCGCCCATCGCTACCGGGAGTAGAACTCCACCACCAGATGCGGCTCCATCTGGACGGCGAAGGGCACGTCGGCAAGGCCGGGGCCGCGCTGGAAGGTGCCTTTCAGCTCGTTGAAGTCCACCGAGAGATAGTCGGGCACGTCGCGCTCCGGCGACTCGATGGCCTCCAGCACCAGCGCCATGGTGCGGGACTTCTGCTTCACCTCGATCACGTCGCCGTCGCGGACCCGGTAGGAGGGGATGTTGAGCCGGCGCCCGTTCACCCGGACATGGCCGTGGTTCACGAACTGGCGAGCGGCGAAGATCGTCGGCACAAACTTCATGCGATAGACCACGGCGTCGAGCCGGCGCTCCAGCAGCTCGATCAGGTTCTCGCCCGTGTCGCCCCGCCGGCGCACGGCCTCGTGGTAGAGGCGGCGGAACTGCTTTTCGGAAATGTCGCCGTAATGGCCCTTGAGCTGCTGCTTGGCGCGCAGCTGGAGGCCGAAATCGGTGGGCTTGCGCCGGCGCTGCCCGTGCTGGCCCGGCCCGTATTCCCGGCGGTTGTAAGGGCTTTTGGGCCGCCCCCAGAGATTGACGCCGAGGCGCCGGTCTATCTTGTGTTTCGCGCTTTCGCGTTTTGCCATGGCTTTTTGCCGCTCGCTTTCGCGTTTGTTGTTGTCCCGATAGGTCCCGGCGCAAGGGCCGGGACGGGGCGGAACCGCCCGCGTTCTCGGGAATGCGGCGGGTTATAGCGGGGCAGGGCCGGTTGTCAAACCGGAACGGATCACTCCGGCGGCTTGCCTCCCGGCCACACCGGGCTCTGCGCGAGGTCCGGCCAGGCGATGGGCGCGCGGCAGCCCTCCGCCGCTGCGGCGGGGTCGAGCGCCGCATCCCAGTTGCCCGCGACATAGCGGTGCCCGGTCCAGCCGGCCCCCTCCGCGGAGCAGAGCCAGAGCACCGGCGGCACCATCGCCGAGGGCCGCACCATCAGGGAGCGGTCGATGCCGGACTCCTGCGGAACCATCGGCGTGTCCGTCGGTCCGCCGGGCACGACCACGTTCACGGTCACGCCCCGGCCGGCGAACTCCGCGGCATGACCGGCGGACATCGCCTCCAGCCCGGCCTTCGCGGGGCCGTAGGGATGGAACCGCCCGCGCAGCATGGTGAAGAAGCTGGTGGTGACATTGACGATCCGCCCCCACCCCTGGTCCAGCATCCCCCCGGCGGCGGCGCGGGTCATGTACCAGGCCCCGGACAGGTTCACCGCGACGAACCGGTCCCAGACCTCCGGCTCGATCTCGTCGATGGCGACCAGGTTCGTCATGTGGTCCGAGCGGATGACGCCCATGCCGACCGCGCCGTTATTGACGAGGATATGCAGGCCGCCGAGGACGTCCCGCGTCCGCGCGACCGCCGCCTCGCACGCGGCATTGTCCGCAATGTCCAGCCCGAAGGCGGCGAGGCGCCCCGAGGAGACCGCGTCCTCCTGCTCCGCCGCGAAATCGGCGAGCCGGTCCTCATCCTTGTCGAGCGCCGCCACCTTCGCGCCCGCGCCCAGCAGCCCGCGCACGAATTCCCGCCCGATCCCCCCGGCCGCCCCGGTAACGATGGCAACCCTGCCCTCGAGTTCTCCCGTCATCCGCAATCCTCCACCCGGGCGCGCGGCCCGAATTCTTCCTCGATCAGGGCGAGAATACGCCGGTTCTCGCCGCCGGAGAACGCGCTGAAATTCAAAGTCGCTGGTGCGGTCTCGGAGGGCGCGGTGAGGGTGTTGATCGGTGCGCCGGCCGCATGAATTACGAATTCACATTGATATTGTGACAAATAATGCTACTTTATCGGCTCCATGTGTGCATTCGCTGTGCCGCGCGCCCGCAATATCATCGCGGACCTGGCCGCTCGCGGCCGGTATCATTTTACCTCGTCCGAGCTTCGCGCGGCTCTTGGGGTCTCCGATGCGGCGGCACGCCAGGCGCTGAGCCGCCTCGCAGCCAAGGGAGAGATCGCAAGTCCGGCGCGCGGTTTCTATGTCATTGTGCCGCCGGAATACAGACGGCTCGGCTGTCTGCCGGCGGACCAGTTCGTTCCGGCCCTGATGAAGCAGCGGAACGTCCGCTACTATGTCGGTCTTCTCTCGGCCGCGCAGTATCACGGCGCGGCCCATCATCGCCCGCAGGAGTTCCAGGTCGTCATCAAGAAGAACCGACCGGCAATCCTGTGCGGCGCTGTCAGGGTCGCCTTCATTGCGCGCAGCAACCTCGCCGCCGTGCCGGTCGAGAGCTTCAACAATCCGCGCGGAACGATCCTGGTCTCAACTGCGGAAGCGACGGCGCTCGATCTCGTCGGATACATGCGTCGCGCCGGCGGACTGGACCGGGTAGCGGGCGTACTTTCAGAGCTCGGCGAGGACATGGACCCGGAGCGCCTCGTCGAGGCATCGAAGTCCGCATCGATTCTCTGGGCGCAGCGTCTGGGCTACCTCCTCGACTATGTCGGAGCCGGCGACAAGGCCGTGCTGCTCAAGGCGCATGTGCGACAGCATGCGCGAAACTTCACGAAGCTTCTTCCCGGCGCGGGCGCCGACGGCGAGCGGCGGTCGGAAGACTGGCGGCTGTTCGTGAACGCAAACGTCGAGACGGATGCATGATCCCGCGCGATTACATCACCCAGTGGCGGGAGCGGGCGCCTTGGAGCGAGGATTTCCAGGTCGAGCAGGATCTGGTCATCAGCCGCGCCCTGGTCGCGATATTCTCCGACCCGGTTCTCGCCGGGGCGCTCGCCTTCCGGGGAGGCACGGCGCTCTACAAGCTCTATCTGACGCCGCCTGCGCGCTATTCCGAGGACATCGATCTGGTCCAGGTCGAGCCCGGCCCTGCCGGTCCCTTGATGTACGGGCTGCGAACCGCACTGGACCCCTGGCTTGGCGACGCGCGCTGGAAGCAGTCGCAAGGACGGGTGACGTTCGCCTACCGCTTCCTGTCCGAGGACGTTCCCGCTATGCGTTTGCGTCTCAAGGTTGAGATCAATACCCGCGAGCACTTTGCAGCGCTGGGCTTCGCGAAACAACCGTTCTCAATGGACTCGCGGTGGTATTCGGGAGCGGCCGAAGTCACGACTTTCGCGCTCGACGAACTGCTGGCGACGAAGTTGCGGGCACTCTACCAGCGCCGCAAGGGTCGGGACTTATTTGACCTTGCCACAGGGCTCGGAGACAGCCGGAGCGATGCCGGGCGGATTGCGTCGGTGTTCCGCGAGTACATGACGCGAGAGGGTAGTCGGGTAAGTCGCGCGATGTTCGAGCGTAATCTTGCAGGCAAACTTGGCGACGGGCAGTTCAATGCAGACATGAGCGCGTTGCTCAGGCCGGGCTTCGAATGGCAGCCGGCCGAAGCAGCCCGGACGGTTTCGGAAGAACTGGTCTCGCTCTTTCCCGGCGATCCGTGGAAGGGAGAAAAGGACCTGTGAAGGTTTCGATGCCCGTGGCAGTTACGCTCTTCGGGAGTCTGCCTCTCGGCCAAACGGAAGCAGCCAAAGGCTCACTATTGTGCTCCCGTGTGGCTGCTGGCCGTGAGATGTTCATGTCGAAAACGACCTCCCGGAGCTTGACGGCCGGATTGTGGAAATCACTCACTCGCCGGTACTACGGCCGGGGCGCAAAGGTAGGGTTGCCGGTCCGATCTACCGGACTCGTCGAGTGAGGTCCGGCCGGACGAAGGGTATCGGGAACGGCGCATGACCGAAGACAGGAACCTTCCCCCGCCCCGCAGCGGGGCTGTTCGGCGCTGGCGCGAGGGGCTGGCGGCGCTGGCGTGGCGGGATGCGCGCATCAGGGCGGCGCTGGCTGAGGTCGGGGCGCCGCCGATGGCGCTTCGGGGGGCCGGCTTTGCGGCGCTGCTGAGGGCGATTGCGGCGCAGCAGGTCTCGGCCGCCTCGGCGCGGGCGATCTGGGGGCGGCTGGAGGAGGCTGCGGGCGGCAGGGTCACGCCGGGGGCGGTGCTGGCGCTCGGGCCGGAGGGGCTTCGCGCCGTCGGCCTCTCGCGGCCCAAGGCGGGCTATGCGCTCAGCATTGCGGACGACCTTGTTTCCAGGCGGGTCTCGCTCCGGCGCATCCAGCGGATGTCGGACGAGGAGGCCATTGCCGCGCTCTCGGCCTTGAAGGGGGTCGGGCGCTGGACGGCGGAAGTCTGGCTGCTGTTCGCGGCCGGCCGCCCGGACATCTGGCCGGCGGGCGACCTCGCTCTCTGCGCCGCGCTGCAGAAGACCCTCGGCCTCGACGCCCGCCCCACGCCCGCCGAGGCTGCGCGGCTCACCCGGGTCTGGTCGCCCCACCGCAGCGCCGCCGCGATCCTGCACTGGCACATCTACCGCACCGCGCCCTCCTGAGGCGGTAGCCCGTCGGAGCCGGAATTGCTGAGGCCGGCAGGGCGGGCCCATAGCCGGATTCCGCCGTTTGTTCACAAGATATGAAAAAATATCAGAGTTCAATCTTGACATCTGGGCGTGTGTGCTAGAATAAGGTAGGAGGAAGCGGTATCCGCGGGTCGTTTCGCCTCCTGCTTCGCGCCGGCGCCGGCGCGCAAAAACCCCGAAGGAATCGACGGGAGAGGTGCGCCTTGCCGACTCGCGCGCGCAATCAGGCGCGCGAACCGCGCCGGCGCCGACACCCGCCCGCACCCACGCGCGATACGCGCGAAACAGGGACCCGCCGCCGAGGCAGCCGGGCGGCGGGAAGAACGAAACGAAGACGGATCGAAAGGACAGGCCCATGCCGAAAACGAGGAACCGGAGAAGCCGGATGGAATGCCCGGAACCCCTGCCCGGATTGACGGCGTTATGCCGGAACGGGGTATCGAACAAGCACTATACGCATGGAGAACATGACAAAACATGACATTACATGACGCCCTGCACGGACTCTCCCCGCACGGCGGTGTTGGAGCGCGGTCCTGGGAGGCGGGTCGGATGGACGGCCGGCGGCGGCGGACGCCTGCTCTACGCCCTCGTGACGGCCAGCCACTCCCGCACCCGCGCCTCGGGGTCCGGGTTCAGCGTGATGTCGGTGACGGCGGAGAGGATGTCGGCCCCGGCCTCCAGCACGCCGGGCGCGCGCTCCACGGTCAGGCCGCCGATGGCGACCAGCGGCATGGCGCCCACGCGCCGCTTCCACTCGCCGACCCGCGCCAGCCCCTGCGGGCCGAAGCGCATCGCCTTCAGGATCGTCGGATAGACCGGCCCGAGCGCCACATAGTCGGGCTTCGTCGCCAGCGCCCGGTCGAGTTCCGCATCGTCATGCGTGCTGACGCCGAGGCTGAGGCCGGCTGCCCGGACGGCGTCCAGGTCCGCCCCGTCCAGGTCCTCCTGGCCGAGATGGACGAAATCGCAGCCCTCTTCGATGGCGAGCCGCCAGTAGTCGTTGACGATCAGCCGGCAATCATGCGCCGCGCAGACCGCCTTCGCCGCGCGTATTTCGGCGCGCAGTTCGGCCTCGGCGCGGTCCTTGATGCGCAACTGCACGAGGCGAATGCCCTGCGGCACCAGCCGTTCGCACCATTCCGCGCTGTCGAAGATCGGGTAGAACGGGTCAAGCATCGCCGAGCATGGCGCGGCCGATCACGGGCGTGGAAGGCCGGGCCATGTCGCGCGGCTCCATCGGGTCGGCTTCCCACGCCGCGCGGCCGGCGGCCACGGCCTGCGCGAACGCCGCCGCCATCCGGGCCGGGTCGCCCGCCTTTGCGACCGCCGTGTTCAGCAGCACGGCGTCGTAGCCGAGCTCCATCGCGGCGGCCGCATGGCTAGGCAGGCCGATGCCGGCGTCCACCACCAGCGGCACATCGGGGAAATGCGCCCGCATGGCGCGCAGCGCGAAGACATTGTTGAGGCCGCGCCCGCTGCCGATGGGCGCCCCCCAGGGCATCAGCACCTCGCAGCCGGCCTGGAGCAGCCGCTCGGCCACGACGAGGTCTTCCGTGGTGTACGGGAACACCTTGAAGCCGGAGTCGGTGAGGATGCGCGCGGCCTCCACCAGACCGAACACGTCCGGCTGGAGCGTGTCGTCCTCCCCGATCACCTCCAGCTTGATCCAGTCGGTCTCGAACACCTCGCGGGCCATCTCCGCCGTCGTGACCGCCTCGCGGACGCTGTGGCAGCCGGCGGTATTGGGCAGCACGCGCACGCCGAGCGAGCGGATCAGCTCCCAGAAGCCCTGGCCCGCGCGCGCCGCGCCGGACTCGCGCCGCAGCGACACCGTGACGACCTCCGCGCCGGATGCGCGGATCGCCTCGCCCAGCACCGCCGGGGAGGGATATTGCGCCGTGCCCAGGAACAGGCGCGACGAAGGCTCGAAACCGTAGAAGTCCAAGGCCGTTCAGCCTCCCTGCATCGGCGCCACGATCTCCACCGCGTCGCCGTCGGAAAGCGGCGTCGTCGCCCTCAGCCCCTTCGGCAGGAAGGTTCCGTTGAGCGCCGTCGCCACCACGGCCCCGTTATAGCCCTTTTCGTCGAGAAGGTCGGCAAGCGTCTCGGCCTCCGTGGACACGGGCTCGCCGTTGAGTTCGATGCGGACCGTCATGGTGCCGCTCCTTCGCCGAGCACGATGTCCGCCGCCCGCGACGCCATCGCCGGGGCCAGCAGGAAACCGTGGCGGTAGAGGCCGTTTACATGGAGCCGCCTTCCGTCGCGGACAAGCCGGGGGAGGTTGTCGGGGAAGGCCGGGCGCGCATCGGTGCCGATCTCGACCACCTCCGCCTCGCCGAAGGCCGGGTGCAGCGCATAGACGGCGCTCAGCAGTTCCACCATGGAACGCGCCGTGATGCGCCTGCGTTCGTCGTTCTCGATGGTGGTCGCGCCCAGCATGTACATGCCGTCGCCGCGCGGCACGAGATAGATCGGGATGCGGGGATGGATGAGGCGCACCGTCCGGGTCAGCGCCACCTCCGGGCTGCGGATGTAGAGCATCTCGCCCTTGACGCCGCGCAGCTCCGGCAGGTCGTCGGCTGCGGCGAGGCCCCGGCAGTCCACGGTCCACTCGGCCTCCGGAACGGCCTCCGTGCCGTAGCGGACCTCGACGCCAGCCCCGCTGAGCCCTTCGACCAGCGCCCGAAGCGCCAGGCGCGGATCGAGATGGGCCTCCTCACCGAAGAACAGCGCGCGCGCGAACCGCCCTTCGAGCGCCGGCTCCAGCTCGTCGATGCCGTCCTTGTCGAGCCAGGCGAAGTTCTCCGTGCGCCGGGCGAAACGGCGGAGCTCGCCGCTGTCGCGCGCCGGTGCGATCACCAGGCTGCCGCGCCGCACGACGCCCGGCACCCGTTCGGCCCAGAAATCCGCCGCGCCCTGCCCCAGGGTAACGACTTCGGGCTCGGCGTTTTCCTGCTCGCACCAGGGCGCCAGCATGCCGCCCGCATACCAGGAGCACTGATCCGGCCCGAGGCCGGGGCTGCGGTCCACGACCGAGACTTCCGCGCCGCGCTCGGCCAGCACCGTGGCGACGGTCAGGCCCGCAACGCCCGCACCGATGACGGCGACGCTCGTCATTCCGCGCGGTATCTCGCCGCGAAGGCCTCGTCGATGGTGACGCCGAGGCCCGCCCGGTCCGGAATCTCCAGCATCCCGTCCACGACGGTGAAGTCCTCCACCGCAAGCTCGTGCAGCATCGGGTTGGCGCCGAGCGAATATTCGACGATGAAACCGCTGGTGGCCGCCGCCAGCACATGCAGCCCGGCGGCGAAGGTGCAGGCGCCGCCCCAGAGATGCGGGGCGAAGCGGATCTGGTGCGCCGCCGCCAGCGCCTCGATGCGGATCGCCTCGGTGATGCCGCCGGCGATGGAAAGGTCCGGCTGGAAGATGTCCGCCGCGCGCAGCAGCGCAAGGTCGCGGAAGGCGAAGCGGGTGAACTCGCTCTCGCCGCTCGCGATGGGGATGTCGGTCGAGGCCCGGACTTCCGCCTGGCCCGCCTTGTCGTCGGCGGTGACAGGCTCCTCCAGCCAGCCGATATGGCAGTCCGCCACCGCGCGGCAGAAGCGCTTGGCCTCCGCCACGGCGAAGGTGCCGTGGGCGTCGCAGAGAATGTCGATGTCGGGCCCGAGCCCTCCGCGCGCCGCCTTCACCCGCTCGATGGAATGGGCGAGCGTGCCGTCGCCCGAGCCGACCCGCATCTTCACCGCCTTGAAGCCGCCCCGGTCGAGGAAGCTCTGGAGCTCGGCAACAATGCCCGCAGTCGGTGCCCAGCCCCCGGAAGCATAGGCCGGCATGGCGGTATGGCGGCGCCCGCCGATCAGCTGCCAGACGGGCCGGCCCAGCTCCTTGCCGAGAATGTCCCAGAGCGCCATGTCGATGCCGGAAATCCCCGAGACGGTGAGCCCGCGCCGGCCCAGCACCGGGAAGACATGGCCGCGCGAGATCGCATAATGCGCCCGGCTGCCGTTGTACATCACGTCCCAGAGCCGCGAGATGTCGCGCGGGTCCTCGCCGACGAGCAGCGGCCCGAGCTCCCGCTCGACGCAGGCCGCGAGCGCGAGATTGTTGCCGGCGGAACCGACCGCCGCCTTTGCCTCGCCGAAGCCGGTGATGCCGGCGTCGGTTTCCACGCGCACCAGGGTCGAGTCGAAGGCGCGCGTCACGCCGAAATCGCTGCGGTGCTGGCGCTCTTCCGGAATCGGCACATGCAGCCAGTCCGCCTGCACCTTCGTGATTTTCATGCGTCCGCCCTTCCGGTCTCCGCCGCATAGGTTTCGCAGAGCGAGGCGGCTTCGTCGAGTGTCTCCGCCACGCCGAACACATAGCGGTCGGGCCTGAGCAGCGCCGCGGCGAGGCCGTGCGCGCCCAGCCACTTCGCCCCGGACGCCACCGCCGGCACGCCGCAACTCTCCACCGCCGCCGGTTCGCGCAGCAGCAGCACCGGACCCGGCCCCGCCGCATCGTCGAGCCGCCGCCCGTCGGCGAGGCGCGGCTGCGGCCCCGGACGGCCGGCGAGCGGGCTCCCGCCCCGATGCAGCCCCGGCCCGAGGCGCGGACGGATCGATTCCATCCGGTCCGTGCCCTCTCCCCGCGCGGCGGCGGCGCTCACCATGTCCTCCGTGCCGGTCGCATTCAGCAGCCGGCCCATGCGCACCGCAAGCTCCACATAGTCGCGCACATGGGGAATGCGCTCGCTGGCGTAGCTGTCCAGCAGGGCCTCCGGCGCGCCCTGTCGCAGGACGGCCGCCAGCTTCCAGGCGAGGTTGGCCGCGTCGCGGATGCCGGCGCACATGCCCTGCCCCATGAAGGGCGGCGTCTGGTGCGCGGCGTCGCCGGCGATGAACAGCCGCCCCCGCCGCCAGCGCCGCGCGACCGTGGCGTGGAAGGTGTAGATGACGGCACGCTCGATCTCCGCATCCTCCGGTCCGATCCAGGGCGCGAGCAGCCGCCAGACCGTTCCGGCATCCTCGTCCTCGCCCTCCTCCACCCGGATTTCCCAGCGCCGGCGGTTGCCGGTGGTGCGCACATAGGTCGCGGGCCTCACGGGGTCGCAGAACTGGCGGGTGTAGTCGCCGAGGTCGGGGCGCGGGCGCTTCAGCAACAGGTCGATCACCAGCCAGCGCTCATGGAAGCCCAGGTCCTCGCTGCCGCCACCGATTGCGGCGCCCACGCCGGACCGCGCCCCGTCGCAGCCGACGACATAGCGCGCATCCAGCGCCTCCGGATCCCCGACTTCATGGCCCGTGTGGACCCGGACCCCGGGGAACCGCGCGAGCCCGCCCCGCAGTACGCCCTCCAGGGTCGGCTGGTGGAAGCGGTAGCTTTCGTGCCAGCCCTGTGGCCCCTCTTCCATCCGCCGGGACCAGTCGAGCATGACGCGCCCCCCGCCGTCCACGAACAGGGTGCCGGGCGAGACATGCGTGCCCGCCGCAATCTCCCCGGCGAGGCCAACCGCCTGGAAGACGCGCATCACCTCGTCGTCGAAATGCACCGCGCGGGGGAGCGCGTAAGCCGTCCGGTCGCGCTCGAACACATCGACCCGGAGGCCGAGGCGGCCCAGCAGGTTGGCGAGCGTGGCGCCCACAGGGCCCAGTCCGACGATGGCGATGTCTGCGCTGGCCATGCTTGTCCGGCGGCGGCGGGAGCGGCAGACTCGCACGAGTCCCCGTCCAAGGAGAAGCCGAGGAATGGCGAAGCTGCGCGACATGATTGCCGGCCCGGAGCCCGTGCTGGCGCCGCTGGTGCTGAACCCGCTGATGGCGAAGCTGGCGGAGAATGCCGGTTTCCGCGCCATCTATCTCGGCGGCGGGGCGATCGGCTACCTGAAGATCTACCTGGAGGCCACGCTGACGGTCACCGAAATGTGCCAGGCGGCCATCGAGATCGGCGCGGCGACGCCGCTGCCGCTCATCTTCGACGCCGCCGCCGGCTTCGGCGACCCGATGCACATGCGCCGGACCATCGCCATGAGCGAGGCGGCGGGCTTCCAGGCCATCGAGATCGAGGACCAGTGGCTGCCGAAGCGCGCCCACCACCATGTCGGGCTGGAGCACATGGTGGACAAGGAGATCATGGCGGCGAAGGTTGCCGAAGCGGTGCAGGCCCGGCGCGGCGAGGACCTGCTCATCGTCGCGCGCACCAATGCGGTCAGGGCCTCGAACATGGACGACGCGCTCGACCGCGCCGAAGCCTACCGGGCCGCCGGCGCCGACCTGCTGCTGCTCTCGCCGCGCAATGCGGAGGAGGCGCGCTTCATCGCCGAGCGCCTCGGCGGGCCGCTCATGTATCTCGCCAGCCCCGGCGGCATGGCCGATATCGGCATCTCCGCGCAGGAAATGGCCGACATGGGCTGGAAGATCATCGCCGACCCGCAGACCCAGTTCCTCGCCCTCTACGAGAGGTCGAAGGCGCTCTACCGCGAAATGGCCGCCTCCTTCTCCTCCGCCGCCCACACGCCCGAAGGCTGGCGCGCGCTGCAGGACGAGCTGCACGAGGACATCGACCTGGAGGTGCTGCTGGATATCGAGCGGCGCACGGTGGAGAAGGGGTAGCTCCTCCCCCTAAACCGCTACCGCGCCGTTACAGGACAGGCAGCTTGAGCAGCGCAACGATCAGCGTGCCTTGCGCAGCCACGATCCCGATCATGCGCCAGGTCAGGCGCGTCTCAAGCGCGGCCAAGTCCGCCTTGAGGACTGCCTTGGTTACCAGCGAGTCGCGGCCCGCACCGGCGGCGTCCCGGGCAGTTGCGACAATGGCCTTCGCCTTCTCCGGCTCAATGCCGGCGTCCTGCAGGGCTTCGGCGGCAGCCAGGGTATCGAAAGAGACGGTCATGGCGGCAGGCTATGCCGCCGCCCGATCCGCGTCAAACGCATTTCCGATATTCGGATACTATCCGATTGGCAATTCCTATCCATCGCCCCGGTCAGCCTCGGGCGGCGGCGCCCCGGATCAGCGTTCCCGAATGCGTGCCCGTGGGCTCGCCGTCGCGGAGCGTGACGGCGCCGCCCACCACCGTCGCCGCGATGCCGTCGGCCTTCTGCACCAGCCGGCGCGCGCCGCCGGGCAGGTCGGTCTCGACCGTCGGCAGGCAGGGGTTTATGCCGTCCTCGTCGAAGACGACGATGTCGGCGGCCGTGCCGGCGCGCAGCAGGCCCCGGTCGCGCATGTCCCAGGCGGCGGCGTTCTCGAAGGTGAGCATCCGCACCGCCTCTTCCAGGGTGAAGGCCTGCTTCTCGCGCACCCAGTAGCTCAACAGGTGCGTCTGGAGCGAGGAGCCCATCTCCTGGCAGACATGGGCGCCGGAGTCCGAGAAGGTCGCGAGCGTGCGCGGGTTCTTCAGCATCTCGCGCACCTCCAGCGGCTTCTCGTTGACCAGCGGCTGGACGAACATCAGGTCCTCGTTCTCCGCCATCAGGTCGAGCATGACCTCGACGGGATTGCGCCCGGAGCCCTCGGCCAGGTCCGCGACGCTGGGATCGTCCCACTTCACGTCGAACATCGGGAACAGGTTGGCGTAGTCCGGCTTGCGCGGGTCGGTGGTCGCCGCGCCGCCGCCCTGGAACTCGGTGCCCTTGGGCTTCATCCCGGCTTCGGCGGCGACCAGCCCGGCGCGCACCTCCGGGTCGCGGAAGCGGGCCTTCTGCTCCTCGACCGGCAGGCTGCGGATCTCGTTCCAGACCGGCAGCGCGTCGAAGGGCAGGTAGGACTTCATCGAGAAGAGCGCGTTGATCGACCGCGTGGTGGCCTGCCCGAACACGCGCCCGCCCTCGGCCGCGACCCGGTCCATCCACTCGAACTGGTAGGTGTAGGGGTTGGGATTGTCGCCCTGGCTGGACGAGAGCGCGCCCAGCATAAGCGGGCGGCGGCTGGAGACGGCGATCCGGCCGAGCTCCTCGTAGCACGCCTTCTGCGCCTCGCCGCCGGACACGTCCGGCCCGACCTGGAAGATGCCGGCATTGAGCTCGGCCATGGCGTTCACCAGATGCGCGATCTCCGTCCAGGCCGCGATGCGGCTCGCGACCGGCCCGCCGTCCGGCCGGATATGGGTGTTGGCCCGCGAGGAGGAGAAGCCCATCGCGCCGACGCGGAGCGCCTCCTGCACCAGCTTCGCCATGAGCTTCAGGTCGTCCTCATCGGCTTCCTGGTCCAGCGCCCGGTCGCCCATCGCATACATGCGCAGCGCCGAGTGGCCGATATAGGCGGCGTAGTTGATGCTCTTGGGGAACGAGTCGACGGCTGCGAGATATTCGGGAAACGTCTCCCAGTTCCAGTCGATGCCGGCGACCATCGCGTCCTTGGGGATGTCCTCGACCGCTTCCAGGCACTCGGCATACCATTCCCGCGCCTCCGGCTTGCAGGGCGCCAGCGCAAAACCGCAATTGCCCATCACCACCGTGGTCACGCCATGCCAGCAGGAACAGCTTCCGAGCGGGTCCCAGGCCACCTGCGCGTCCATGTGGGTGTGGCCGTCGATGAAGCCGGGCGCCACGATCATGCCCTCGGCGTCGATGACCTCTTCGGCGGGGCTGCTTATGCGGCCGATCTCGGCGATCCGGCCTCGGCTGACGCCGACATCGGCCCGGTAGCGGGGCATGCCGGACCCGTCCACCACCGTGCCGTTACGGATGAGAAGATCGAAAGACATGGCGCGCTGTCCCTGAGGCTGTTTCGGTCGGCGGGACCGTAACAGTCTGCGGTAGTTGCAACAATCCGCGCCTGCACGCCGGTCAGGCCCGTCAGCGCGCGTCCACCTTCAGCACGACGGCCGCCGCGCTGTCGCCTGCCGCGCAGCCGGTGAAGAGGCCGTAGCCGCCGCCCCTGAGCGCCAGTTCCTCGATCAGCTCCAGCACGAGGCGCATGCCCGTCGGCCCCTGCGGATGGCCGAAGACGAGGGAGGAGCCGTAATTGTTCATCCTTTCGGCCTCGAACCCCGTCGCCTCGGCGAAATAGAGGTCGTTGACGGCGAAGGGGTTGTGCGTCTTGACGACATCGATGCTGTCGATCCCGAGCCCGGCATCGGCGAGCGCCGCTTCGGCCGCCGCGACCGGCGCCATGCCCATATAGGCTGTCTCCGCGCGCCCCTCCCCGTATGAGAGGAGCCGCACCGAAACCGCATCGTCGCGGCCAAGCTCCTTCGCCTGTCCGGCCGCGGTCAGCAGCAGGCCGGCATTGCCGTCGGCCGGGTGGGTCTGCGCGGCGGCGGTGACGGTTCCGTTCCCGATGACGGGTGCGAGCGCCTGCACGCGCTCTTCGGTGCGCTCGCGGATGCCCTCGTCGCCGGAGACGGTCTTCGCCCCGCGCGTCCCGCCGACCGGGACATCGACCATGTAGCGGCGCTGGAACGCGCGGTCATCGGCAAGCGCCATGCCGTATTGCTCCTGCCGGCGGAGCGCCAGGTCGTCCTGTGCGCGGCGCGAATATCCGAAGCGCGCGGCAATGTTCTCGGCGGTCCGGATCATGGCCACATTGGCGTGGGGATCCTCGTTGAAATTGTCCCACACCCAATGCTCGGTGACGCCGCGGCCGCCGGGCCCGGAGGGATCGGGATAGTAGAGCGTGGGCCCGTTGCTGACCCGGTCCGCGGCCAGCGCCAGCACCCGCCCGCCGGCGCCGAGTTCCACGGCCGAGGCAGCCGAGGCGATGACGCGCGCCGAGGTGGCGCAGGCCTGCGACAGGGTCGGGCCCGTCACCTGCTCCGCGCCGATCAGCGCGCCGATCCAGGGCGCGCCCCAGAAGCTCTTGTGCTGCGGCACCGTCATGCCGAAATGGATGCCGTCCAGGCTCTCCGGCTCGCAGCCCGCCCCGTCGAGGAACGCGCCGGCGCAGGAGGCGGCGAGCCGTATCGGGTGCTCGCCGCTCAGGCTGCCCTGCCAGCGGCAGAAGGGCGTGCTCCAGTAGCCGCCGTAAGGGATATGGACCTTCTCGAACCGC
>JAJEAZ010000601.1 GCA_022824105.1 Alphaproteobacteria bacterium | reverse complement strand
GAGGAGGCCGCCCGGAGGCTCGCCGAGGCGGTCGAGGAGCGCGCCCGCCTGCCCGTCAGCTTCGGGCCGCCCGCGCCGGCTTCGCCCGGAGACCTGCCCCCGGCCGACGACCCGCCCGAGGAGGTCTATGAGGACTGCCCGTGGGCCGGGCGCGACCGGACCGGCGATGCGGACTGGATCGACGACGACCGGGCCGACGGGGCCGAACATGACTGGCTCTACCAGCGCCGCAACGGCTACGCCGACATCTACGACCCCTGGTCCCCGGAGGCGGTCGAGGAGCGCAGGCGGGACCGCCTCGAACGGGAAGAAGACCCCCTCCGCTCCCGCGGTCCGGACGGGGACGACGACCGGGACGAGGACGATTGGAACGATGACGACGCCCCGGACCGGCAGGACGGGGACTGGTTGGACAGCGCGGAATTCGCGCCCGCCCATGACATCGCATGACATTTCATGACGTTTCGCAGGGGGTCGTTGTCGTTCCGGGGCCGCCGGTCTCGCGTCTCCGCCTGCGACAGGCGCGCCGGATACCGGCCGAACGGGATGGAAGCATATGGCGGCTGACCGCCCTACCTGCGCTTCGGCGCGGGCGGGGCCGCGTCGATGAAGCGCCGGGCGGCCTCGGCCTGCCGGGGGTCGGCCTTCAGGAGCGCCCGATATGCTTCTTCGGCCAGTTCCGGCGCGTTGCCCCAGACGCCGGACTGTATGGCGAACCGCAGGGCCTGCGGGTCCTCGGGCGCCATGCGCATCACCCGGCGCGCATGCGCCGTCATCTCCTCGAAGCGGCCGCCAAGCTGCAGGGACACCAGCAGCGAAATCCGCGCATTGATCGAGTTCGGGACCCGGTCCGCCGCCTGGCCGTGGAGCGCAATGGCGGCGTCGAAATCGCCGGCCCGCGCCAGCAGCCGCCCGGCTTCGAGCAGCTGGCCGTGGTTTCCCGCCGCGGCGCAGGTCCCGGCCAGCTCTTCGCGGTCGGCCTCGTCCGCGCGACGCCCCTCAAATGCGTCCATCGCGGCCGCGCAGTCCGCGAACGCCCGTCCCAGCCGGCGCGTCGTCCCGGCGGCGTCCGCATCCGAGCGCAAGGTCAGGAGCGACCGGACAGCGCCCGGAGGCAAGGCCTCGAACCGATTCTCGCCGCCGCCGACGGCAATCCCCGCCAGCTTGCCGGATTCGTCCACCAGCGCGCCGCCGCTGACGCCGGGCTGCATGCGGGAGCGAATGTGCAGCCGTCCGAAGGCCGCGCCGTCCGCAGGCCCCGAAATCAGCCCGCCGGGATCGAATACGCGCACCTCCCGCCGGGCGATATCGACGCCGACCGCGTAGAACGGGCCTTCGCCCGGCAGGTCCGCTTCGAGGCTCGGAACGAAGCCGTCCGCCGGCAGGCCGCGGACTTCGAGCAGCACGAGGTCGCCCGCATAGGCGGAGGGGACAATCCTGGCTTTCCGCGGTCCGCCCGGCGTGTGGACGACCGCGTCCGGCCGATCCGCCACGACATGGCGGTTGGTGACCAGCAGAGCGGGGCCGATCCGCGTGGCGCTGGCGGCGGGATTGAAACCGGAGACCGGGAAGACCGCCTGCCGGACGCGGCAGACCGGCGCCGGATGGGGGCAGTCCGCGGCCGCCTCGAGCCTGTCCGGCGCGTCCGCCGCCTTCGGGGCGGCATTGAAGGAGAGCGTGACGGCGCGCTCCCGCCCGTCCCGCAGCAGGGCGATATCGAGCGGCGCGCGCAGGTCGCGAATGACGGCGAAGGCGGCGATGGCGTCGCGGGGCGTGCGCACCCGGCGCGCGCCGATCTTCAGCACCCTGTCGCCCGGCCGGATGCCGGCCGCTGCCGCCGGGCCGTCTTCGTTGACCGCGCCCACAACCGGCGCGGCGGCTGTGGCCTGCCGGTCGCGTCCCGCGGCCTGCAGCCGCCAGCCGGGCGCGGGATAGTCGACCCGGCCACCGGCAAGCAGCGCCTCGACGACGCGCATGAGCAGGTCGGTCGAGACGGCGAAATTGATGCCGATGTCGGTGTCGCCGGCCGACGCGAAGATCGCCGACATCATGCCGACAAGGCGGCCCTGCCGGTCCACCAGCGCGCCGCCGGAACTGCCCGGATTGGCGGCCGCATCGGTCTGGACGAAGTCCTCCACGGCGTTGAAGCCGGCGTCGGTGACATTCAGCGCGGAGACCACGCCACAGGTCACGGAGAGGCCGAGCCCGTAGGCGTTGGCGATGGCGCAGACCGGCTCCGCCAGCCGCGGGGCGGGCGCGATCCCGAAGGGCCGGAGCCCGGCATCGACACGCAGGAGCGCGATGTCGCTCGCGGCGTCCTTCGCAAGCAGTTGCGCCGCCAGGATGCGCCCGTCGGCGAGGCGCACATCGATCCGCCGGGCGGGCTCGACCGCATGCCAGGCGGTCGCGACGAGGCCGGGCTTCAGGACCACGCCGCTGCCCTCCGGAGCGACGCCGGGGCGTCCGCCCGCCCCGCCCTGCGGCCGCCCCGGCCAGACCGGCAGCACGGACACGACCGACTCCAGCACCTCGGCGGGCAGCGCTTGCGCAGGAGGCGCCAGGGCGCCGGCCAGCAGGAGCAGCAATGCGGTCGCCGGGAGGGTCTGTCGCCACGGCATCAGCGGTCTCCACCGGCTTGCCGGCTCTCGAACCCGCGGCGCCATTCGTCGAAGCGGCCCTGCTCGACGGCGCTGCGGATTTCGGCCATCAGGGCCTGATAGAAGGCGGTGTTGTGCCAGCTCAGCAGGGTCGCGCCCAGCATCTCGCGGGATTTCACGAGATGGTGCAGATAGGCGCGGCTGAACTCGCGGCTCGCCGGGCAATCGACGCGCGCATCCAGCGGCGCCGGGTCCTCGGCATGGCGGGCATTGCGCAGATTGAGCGGCCCGTCCCAGGTCCAGGCCTGCGCCGTGCGCCCGGACCGGGTCGGCAGCACGCAGTCGAACAGGTCGATGCCGCGCGCCACGGCGCCCACGATGTCGCCCGGCTTGCCGACGCCCATCAGGTAGCGCGGCCGGTCCGCCGGCAGGGCGTCGGGGACCGTGTCGAGGACGGAGAACATCGCCGCCTGCCCCTCGCCGACGGCGAGGCCGCCGACCGCATAGCCGTCGAAGCCCAGCCCCGCGAGCGTCGCGGCCGATTCCGCGCGCAGATCGTCATGCACGCCGCCCTGCACGATGCCGAACAGGCCGTAGCCGGCGCGCTCGCGAAAGGCGCCCCGGCAGCGTTCGGCCCAGCGCATCGAGCGGCGCATGGAGGCGGCGGCGCCGTCCTTGTCGATGGGCCAGGGCGTGCATTCGTCGAGCGCCATGGTCACGGTGCTGTCCAGCAGATATTGCGCCTCGACCGCGCGCTCCGGCGTGAGTTCCAGCCGCGCGCCATCGATATGGCTGCGAAAGCGCACCCCGTCCTCGCCGACCCTGGCGAGGTCGCCGAGGGACATGGCCTGGTAGCCGCCGGAATCGGTCAGGACCGGTCCCGGCCAGCGCATGAAGGCATGCAGGCCGCCCAGGCGCGCGACGCGCTCCGCACCGGGGCGAAGCATGAGGTGGTAGGTGTTGGCGAGCACCATTTGCGCGCCCGTTTCCGCCACCATCGCCGGGGTGAGCGCCTTGACGGTGGCGGCCGTGCCGACCGGCATGAAGGCGGGCGTCTCGATCGGGCCGTGCGCGGTGTCGAGCCGTCCGCGCCGCGCGCGCCCGTCAGTGCCCGTCAGCGCGAAGCCGACCGCCATCTAACCTTCGGCCTCGGCTTCCTCTTCCGCGTCCGCTTCGGCCTCCGCGCGGGCCCGCCGGCGCTCGATGCGGCGCGCGAGCACGATCGAGATCTCGTAGAGCACGAGGCCCGGCAGCGCGAGGCCGACCTGGCTGATGATGTCGGGCGGCGTCAGCACAGCCGCCGTCAGGAACACGACGACGACGGCGTATTTGCGCCCGCGGGCGAGCTGGTCGGCCGAGACGATGCCGGCGCGGGCGACCAGCGTGATGCCGACCGGCATCTGGAAGAAGAGCCCGAAGGCGAACATCAGCTTGATGACCAGCGAGAGATATTCCGAGACCTTGGCCTCGAGCTGGATCGGGAGCGTACCGGTCTCGCCTTCCGCCCCCGGCGCACCGGGGCTCTCGAAGGTCAGGAAGAACTCCCAGGCGAGCGGCATGACCGCGTAATAGACCATTGCCCCGCCGGCGAAGAACAGCACCGGCGTCGCCACCAGATAGGGCAGGAAGGCCTGCTTCTCGCGGCGGTAGAGGCCGGGCGCCACGAAGCGCCAGAGCTGGTTCGAGATGACCGGGAAGGAGATGAACAGACCCGCATAGATGCCGATCTTGATGTAGACGAAGAAGGGCTCGTAGAGCGCGGTGAAGATCATCCGCCGCCCGTCCTCGTCGCCGAGCGCGCGGGCGAGCGGCGCGGTCAGGAACTCGAAGATGTAGCTTGCGACGGAGACGCAGAGGATGAACCCCACCAGGAGCGCGATGACGGAATAGACCAGCCGGTTTCGCAGCTCGATGATGTGGTCGAGCAGCGGGGCTTCCTTGTCTTCTTCCGCCCCCTGGTTCACCAGAGTTTCGCAGGCTTGCCGGACTCGGCGGCGGCGGCAGGCGGCGGCGCGGAAGGCTGCGCTGCAGCCGCGGCGGGCGGAGAGGAACCGGTCGGCGGCTTGACGACCGCCTTGTCATCGAGCCAGTCGTCCACCCGGGTCGCGCTCTCGACGGACTTCTTCACCTCGTCGAGCTCAGCTTCCCGCGCCATGTCCTCGATGCCGGTCTGGAGTTCGCGCACCGTCGCCCGCGCCTTTCGCACCCAGCCGCCGACGGTCTTCAGCATTTTCGGCAGGTCGCGCGGACCGATGACGACGATTGCGATCACCGCGATCATCAGCATTTCCGTCCAGCCGATATCGAGCATGGCGCGTTGCCGGGCCTCCCGGCGTCAGGTGCGGGCTGCGGTGTCTTTTTCGCTTTCGGCGGCGGCGACGGTCTCCGCCGGCTTGGACTCGATG